>CAIRGS010000184.1 GCA_903878125.1 uncultured Nitrosomonadales bacterium
GCCCCTCGGGGCGGGCGAGGATTGAAACTCGCTTGGATTCGTAAAGATGGGGAGGCCGCATAAGTAGCGCCCGCCCCTCGGGGCGGGCGAGGATTGAGCAATGCGGATCAAACACGCGATTTTATTTTTCGCCGCCATGAGCTTGAACAGATGCCGCGCTTTTATGTGGTGTCGCAACGCCAACCCAAAGCATTCAGCGAGGCATGGCAGGTACAAAGCCGCGCTTATGATCCGCAATTACAGGAAGGCCAACGCTTGTCTTTTCAGCTCCGTGCGAATCCGGTGATTACCAAAAAAAATGAGGCTGGAAAATCCCAGCGCCACGATGTGGTGATGCAAGCTAAAAAACAGTTGCTCACAGAACACGGGCTCAGCAAAGAAGCGAAATGGGCGGATTGGAATGACGGGAGCAACAAGCCGCTGCTGTATGAGTTGGTACAACAGCATTGCGCTGAATAGCTAGCCGGGGCAGCAAAAAGAAATGGCTTTGAAATCGCGCTCACGAAAGAAGAGGTGCCACAAAGCAAGCTGCAAGTTGATGCATATGAACAAAGCAAGGCGGGCAAGCGCGATTACAACATTCGTTTTAGTGCCGTGAATTTTTCAGGAGAGTTGCTTGTGACCAATCCTGAGTTATGCCAGCTAGCTCTATGTAACGGACTAGGCCACGCCAAAGCCTTCGGCTGCGGTCTGCTCTTGGTGCGCCGCCTCTAAATATTGTGCTATCATTTGATGGCACAATTTATTGAGAGGTGATCAAGCCATGGACGCTTTTACTATCCGCGATTTACGCGAACGCACGGGTGAGCTGATACGAGATGCCGAGGCAGGCAAGCTTTCCATCGTCACCAAGCATGGTCAGCCGGTTTTCGTGGCGGTGCCGTTTGATGAAACCTTGCTTAAAGAGGGTGTGGGGGTTGCGCTGGCGGTGAAGCTTTTTGACGGTGATGTGGTCAGCATCGGCAAGGCTGCAAAGCTTGCGGGGATGCCGCTAGGAGAATTTGTTGACCATCTCGGTGCGCTGAAAATTCCGGTTGTGCGTTACAGCAAGGAGGAGTTACAGCAGGAGCTGGCGGCCTTTGAATAATCTCGTCATTGCGGATGCTGGCCCGTTGATCGCGTTTGCCCGCCTTCATCATATTGGTCTGTTGCCGCAACTTTTTGGGCGTGTACTGGTGACGGACATCGTGTTTACTGAGTGTGCCGGAAGATCGGATTTTCCTGAGAGTGCGCTTATCCAAGAGGCGGTAACCAGGAAGCAATTGGAGTTGTGTGTAGCGCCAGATTTTTCTGCGTTTGCGCAAAAAATTGATGCTGGTGAAGCGAGCGCGATTGCCGTGGCGATTGAGTACGGGTGCGGGGTTCTTATGGATGACAAAGCCGGACGCAGAATGGCGATGAATGCCGATGTACCGGTGATCGGCACGGTGGGTGTGCTGGTGCTGGCGAAACGCAAAGGCTTGGTTCCGCTGGTGAAGCCCCTGTTAAAAAGTCTTGCAACTTCTGGTTATTTCCTGGGTGAGGAAATAATTATCGCAGCATTGGCAGCCGCTGGCGAATAACAATGGCCGACCTCCTTCCCCCGCTCAAGCCTATCGCCATTAAAGAGCGGCTTTCCATCTTATTTATCGAAAAAGGCCAGCTGGATGTGTTGGATGGCGCGTTTGTCGTGGTGGATAAAACCGGAGTACGCACGCATATTCCTGTCGGTGGCGTGGCCTGCCTGATGCTGGAGCCGGGTACGCGGACTTCCCATGCGGCTGTGGCGCTGGCTGCTCGGGTGGGGACGCTACTGGTGTGGGTGGGCGAAGCGGGGGTGCGTTTGTATTCGTCCGGCCAGCCGGGTGGGGCCAGGGCCGATCGCTTGTTGTATCAGGCCAAGCTGGCGTTGGACGATACTGTAGTGGTCAAGTAATTTCGGACACAACAATATTACTTGACCACTACACACCTCCGGTGCCACTCTTAAAAAACATAACCAGAAGGAGTTTTGTATGGCTAATTTACCTAACTCAAAACGCAACCCATTGATGGCTGATACCGAGCCTACAGATGAAGAGCTGTCCGAGGTGATGAGCGAGGCGCGTGATTCTGCAATGGCGCGCAAGCGGGAGTCTGATGACTGGATGCGCCGCAAGTTAGCTGAAGCGGTGAGCGAGGCGCGCGCAAGAGATGCTGCGCCTGCATCATGATATTGGCCGAGCAACCGCGTTTGTTGCTAGTGGCGGGGCCGAACGGCGCGGGCAAAACAACTGTGACCGAGCGCGGGCTGGCACATGAGTGGTTTGCCGGATGTAAGTATGTAAACCCGGATTTCATCGCACGTGACGAGTTTGGCGATTGGAATTCCGCAACTGCCGTCCTTCAGGCGGCCAATGTTGCGCAGGAACGGCGTGAACGGTGTCTGGCGGAAGGACGCAATCTTGCCTTCGAGAGCGTTTTTTCTGCGCCAGACAAGGTAGATTTTGTGCGTCGCGCACAAACAGCCGGTTTCTTTACCCGCGTGTTTTTTGTAGCTACCGCCGACCCGTCCATCAATGCTGCGCGGGTTGCCCGCAGGGTGATGCAGGGTGGTCACGATGTGCCGATCCAAAAAATCATCACCCGGCATTTTCGCTCGATCGCCAATTGTTCTCTGGTAGCACGTGAGGTAGATCGCCTGTATTTGTATGACAATTCTGTGGATGGCGAGCAAGCCAAGTTGGTGCTACGCGCCAGCAAGGGAACCATCGTCAGGCAATATTGCGCAGTGCCGGAATGGATGGAGCCTATTGCCAACGTGTTGAGCCAAGCGTGACTGGTTGATGCTCGCGGGAATTGGTAGTGCCGTAAATATGGAAGCCAACGATCCCATCATGCTTTCTGCCCTCCAGCACTGGAGCTATTGCCCGCGCCAATGTGCGCTGATTCATGTCGAGCAGGTATTTGATGAGAATGTTTTTACCATGCGTGGGAATGCGGCGCATGAGCGGGTGTGCCCTTAAATTGGTGGCAGAGGGGTAGCGCCCGTCCTTCGGTACGGGCGAGGATTGAATCACCTACTAAAACTCTGGATCAGCTTAATGGCTTCTGAAGGATGCCAACCCTGCTTCAAGGTATGTGTGATATGTTAAAGTCCATTGAGCAATGAATATTGGCTATTGGGGAACTTTGGCATGAAAAACCGCATGCGGTTGCTAACTTACAGCGCGATATCGATCTTGGCGATCTTTTTGGTCATCATGATATTGGGGATGTCTGAATTACGTTTATCCCAGGATGAATCAAATGAGAAGGAAATGATTGCTCGCGCTTTGATGGAAATCAAGTCCGCAGCACTTTCTACTATTATGCTTGATCCATTGCTTGTGGAAACGAACCAGGTTTTCAAAGATGCCGAGGTCACCATTCAACACCAAGCTGAATTAGTTCTTGCCAAAGAGCAAAATCAGCAGATGCGTGCTGAATTTGAAGATGTTTTAAAGCAATGGAAGCAGTATGACAAATCCTCCCGTCAATTGATGGATCAGGCTACCCATCACCTAGATAGCAGCAATGAGTCCGTTGTTCGCTTCTACCATGATTCATTTAAGCCCTTACAGTTCAAAATAGAAAAAATATTACAGCGTGTAATTGAAGAGGCCAATCGAGCAGATGCGATAGCAAAAAATGATGCCATGCTGGTGTATTGGATTTTATTTCCGCTGCTGATATTGATTTGCATTGTAGTTGCCGGGTTGATGATTGTGCTGCAAAAAGCAGAAGGTGCGATTCGAGACTTGGCTTTCCTTGATCCGCTAACGCATCTTGCCAACAGGCGTCAATTGTTAAGTCGTCTTGAGAAATCATTGGCGGAGAGCAATCGCAACGGCATGTATGGTGCATTACTCTATCTTGACATGGACAAATTCAAATCCCTAAACGATATTATGGGTCACCAATATGGTGATAAGTTTCTGTGCGAAGTCGCAAATCGATTGAAAGATTGTGTTCGCACCGAAGACACAATTGCACGAATTGGTGGCGACGAGTTTTGCATCTTGCTGGAAAATATAGGCATGGATGCAGGGATATCGGGTGAGAAGGTTAGAAGCGCTGCCGATAAAATCATCGCAGCGCTAGGAAGGCCATATGCATTGAATGCCCATAAATATTACTCAACTGCCAGTGTAGGCATATCTCTCTATCACGAACCCGACAGTGATGTCGATGTAGTGCTCAATCAGGCCGATTCAGCCATGTATGAGGCTAAGCATGCGGGCGGAGGTACTTGGCGTTTTTATGAACAAGTCAGCAAATTTAATATGCCCCTAAACCCTTTTTCAGATGGGTAATCCGGGTTCAAACTAATTCAAGTGATAGAGATCGAAGAGGGTTTATGCGAATTGTTATCATTGACGATATACAGATGAATGTCACTTTATTGGAACATCTCATCAGGAAAATTCCGGAATGTGAATTCATCACATTTACCGACCCGCGCAAGGCAATTGATTGGTGCAGCGATAACGAACCAGACTTGGTCGTAGTCGACTACATGATGCAGGATATGGATGGCATTGAATTTACCCAGCAGTTCCGCAGTTTTAATAACTATGGAAACATCCCAGTGCTGATGGTCACGGCAAATAATAACACTGGTGTGCGCCACGAGGCTCTCACCCGCGGGGTGACTGATTTCCTTAACAAGCCGTTGGATAATATAGAGTTTTTAGCGCGAGCAAAAAATTTGCTTGCATTACGTACAAGCCACAAACAACTCTCTACTCACGCTGAGTGGTTGTCGCAGGAAGTGCGTAAGGCCACTGCCGAAATTGTGACGCGCGAACAGGAGACTATTTTTTGTCTGGCTCGTGCGGCGGAATACCGCGACCCAGATACGGGGGCGCATATTTCACGCATGGCGCATTACTCAAAGCACATCGCTTGCGTTCTCGGGTTGCCTCTCGATCAGCAGGATTTAATTCTGGAGGCCGCGCCGATGCATGACATCGGAAAGGTTGGTACACCTGACTCAATCCTCCTCAAGCCTGGCAAGCTGACTGATGAAGAGTTTATCATTATGAAGCAGCATGCCGTGATTGGTTACGAGGTGCTCAAAACCGGCAACTCGCACTTACTCAAGATGGCAGCTGAGATCGCACTTACACATCACGAGAAATTCAATGGTAGCGGATATCCGCGCGGCTTGGTGGGCTATGACATTCCATTATTCGGGCGCATTGTTGCAGTGGCAGATGTTTTCGATGCGTTAACTTCAGGCCGTCCATACAAAAAAGCGTGGAGCATTGAAAGGGCGACACAATTGATGCATGAGAGTGCTGGCAAGCATTTCGATCCGGCGTGTATTGATGCTTTTTTTACCGATTTCGATAAAGTGCTGGCTATCAAGAACAAGTTTTCTGACCATACATAAACTCGTGTATAAACATGAACACAGTCGTTATGCATTGGATTGATTGTGGATCTAGTCTGAATTTGGAAATTAAATAGGGGAGAATGTCATGCAAACAAGTCAAATTCGTTGGTCTGAAATGGGTGGATGGGAGCACCCTGCAGGTTTATTTGCAGATGCCGATTTAGTACTGGTTTTTGCTGACCATATTTATTTTCAGACTGAGGCTTGCTATACCCAATTACGCGGTATGTTCCCGCAAGCGCACATTGTCGGGTGTTCTTCTTCCGGTAATGTGATAGGCGTAACGATCAGCGATGGAGATGTGGTGGCGACGGCAGTCAAGCTGGAACGTTCCAGCATTAGCATCGCATCGGTTGATTTAGAACCGGGCATGGAAGCAAGGGAGTTGGGGATGCTCCTGATGTCGAAGTTGAGCAGAGCAGGATTGCACCATGTATTCGTTCTTTCTGATGGTCAGCAAGTGAATGGCAGTGAACTGGCGCAGGGATTGAATCAGTTGGGAATACCAGTAACCGGTGGTCTGGCAGGGGATGGCACGCGATTTGGCGAAACTTGGGTAATGGCGGATGAGCCTGCCAAGACGGGACGCATCACTGCCTTGGGTTTTTATGGCGGAGTCTCCGTCAGGAGTGGGTGTTTCGCCGGCTGGGAAGAATTCGGTGCTGACCGTATTGTCACCAAGTCGTTGAGGAATGTGGTTTATGAGATAGATGGGGAGCCGGCATTGGAGCTCTATAAAAAATATCTGGGCGAACTGGCCAAAGAGCTACCTGCCAGCGGTATGCGATTCCCATTGAGCATTCAGGCAACCAAAGCGGATAAGGCTGTGATACGCACTTTACTGGCAATAGACGAAGCAACACAAAGCTTGACCTTTGCGGGTGATGTACCACAAGGCTATCAATGCAAACTGATGCGCGCCAATGTGGATAATCTGATGATCAGTGCCGGATTTGCGGCTGAAGAAGCACAGCCAGTTAGCCAGGTGGCAACTGGGTTGTGTCTCTTGGTGAGTTGTATTGGGAGGCGCTTGGTAATGGGACAATTAACCGAGGAAGAGCTAGATATCGTACAAGAAAAACTGGGCGACAATACTTCAATCACTGGCTTCTACTCTTATGGTGAACTGGCACCATTCAGTGATGTCATGCAGTGCCAATTGCACAACCAGACAATGACGCTGACCACCATTTACGAATAGACCAATCTCATGCATCGCTTGCTCGAACGTCAATTGCGGCGCTATCTAGGCAAAGACTTTCAACCTGATGCGAGGTTACTGTCATTTCTGGAGATCATCGATAGTTATTACCATGATGTGGACACAGAGCAACGCCTGCTGCAGAACGCCCTGATGATGAGCACCACAGAGCTGAATGCTGTGAACGACCGTATGCGTATTCAGAACGCCGAGACCATGCGAATTTTGCTGAACACATTGAGTGATGGCGTGTATGCCACCGATCTGGAGGGGAGGCTCACTTTCATGAATGCGACAGCCGAGAAGCTACTGGGCTGGCAAGAAAAAGAGCTGATCGGACGCCCGGTTCATGAAATTGTGCAACACCTTTTTCCGGATGGTTCTTTATTTCCCGCCGAAATTAGTCCGCAGTTAAGTGTGATTCGGAACGGGGAATCGATAGATGGCAGCGGTCATTATCTCAACCGTGATAGAAAATTTTTTCCGATCGATTATCTCGCACGTCCAATTAAAGTGGGAGGTAAGTTAACTGGGGCGCTAGTGTCGTTTCATGACATCAGCTTGCGTCAGGAAGCGGAAAATAATTTACGTATGGCCTATGATCGCCTCAGAGAAACGCTGAGTGAGCTGGAATTTCAAAAATATGCCTTGGATCAGCACGCCATCGTGAGCATGACCGACCCAAGCGGCAATATCATCTATGTCAACAATAAATTCAAAGAGATCAGTCAATACAGCAATGAGGAATTGATAGGACAAAATCATCGCATCTTGAATTCAGGCTACCATCCATATGAATTCTTTAGGGAAATGTGGAAGACAATTGCTCGCGGCAAAATTTGGCATGGTGAAGTGAAAAACCATCGTAAAGATGGCATTCACTATTGGGTAGACTCCACCATTGTTCCATTCATGAATGACCAAGGGCACCCTGTACGCTATATTTCCATCCGCACTGACATTACTGCTCGTAAGGAAATCGAACAAAGGCTGCAGGAGCAGGGGGAGTTTTACGAGTACATCAGCGAAACTTTGGGTGAAGGTTTGTATGTACAGGACGAAAATGGGCGATGCACCTACATGAACTCAGAGGCGGAAAAATTATTAGGATGGACGCGCGCAGAATTTATTAGTAAGTCTGTAAATGAGATTTTATACCAACGAACGACAGCCGACTATCTGTTATTAGGCAAGGATTGCCATCCCACATTGGAGATGAAAAAAAAAGCTGGTTCGCACTATGATGATCAGCATTTCGTGCGCAAAGATGGGACAGTCTTTCCGGTCGAATTTTCGTCGCAAACAATCATGCGCGGTGGCGTGGTCGACCGTGTGGTTGTGGCGTTCCAGGACATAACAGAGCGCAAGATGGGTGAGAAAGCATTACGGCAGGCAAAGGACATCGCGGAACAGGCGAACAAGATCAAAGGCCAATTTTTGGCCAACATGAGTCACGAGATACGCACGCCTATGAACGGCATCATCGGCATGACCGAATTAGCGCTGGACACCGAATTAAGTCATGAGCAGCGAGAGTACATAAGCTTGGTCAAATCATCTGCTGACGAGCTTCTACATATCATCAACGACATCCTGGATTTTTCCAAGATCGAATCGGGTAAGATGAACATCGAGATAGTCGAATTCTCGCTAGAGCAATTGTTGCACGACACGATGAAGTCGTTTGCTACGAGTGCGCTCCAGAAGAAACTGACATTGTTGCTGAAAGTCGCACCCGATGTGCCACACCGTGTGCTTGGCGACCCCGGCCGTTTGCGTCAGGTGATCGTCAACCTGGTGGGCAATGCCATAAAATTCACTGAGTCTGGTGAGATTGAAGTGGCGGTGCAGCGCCTGAACGATATACGGGACAAGCATGCCAATCTGCGCTTCAACGTGCGGGATACTGGCATCGGCATTTCGCGTGATAAATTCAAAACCATCTTCACGTCGTTCTCTCAGGCCGACACAACAACCACACGCAAATATGGTGGCACTGGCTTGGGGTTGACAATATCCGTGCAACTTATTGAATTGATGGGTGGAAATATCGGACTGGAAAGCGAGCTGGGCAAAGGTAGCTCGTTCCACTTTATTCTTGACATGCCCGCAATCGCTGCCAACGCTCTGGCACAAAATCAACATGCTGCGCAATTCCGAGAATTAGGCATTCCTGGTCATATGATGAATCCGTTATCAAAGTCTAATTTGCAGGAGGCTATCACGGCCGCACTGGTCGAACCACCACAGCAATTGGAATCGCTCATCATGCCTCACTCTTTGCGCGACAAGCGGCGCAAGCTGAATTTTTTGCTGGCGGAAGACAATGCGGTGAACCAGAAGCTCGTGGTCATTTTGTTAGAAAAATTGGGACATACAGTGACCGTGGCGAACAATGGTATCGAGGCCCTACTACGCTGGCATAAAGGACAGTTCGATACAATCCTTATGGATGTGGATATGCCGGAAATGAATGGTTATGAGACGACCCGGCGTATTCGCGAGAGGGAGCAAACCATCGGTGCGCATATCCCCATCCTGGCAATAACCGCCCATGCCAGGCAAAGTGTGCGTGAGGAATGTCTGCTTCACGGTATGGATGGCTACCTGTCTAAACCGATTAATACCGAAGCGCTGTGGCGTGAGCTGGATAGTGTGACGCAATGCATTAAGGGAGACATTGACAAGAAAGTGATGCCTCCTGTGCAGTTGGCTGTGGCCGATTTCAGCAAAGCGCGACAAACAATGGACGATAACCGCGAATTGTTCGAAGAGATCGTGTGTCTGTTCTTGGCAGATACCCCACCATATATGCAACGCATCAAGGAGGCACTCACTCAGGGCGATGCCGATACAGTGCTCCACTGCGCGCACGCGCTGAAAGGCATGGTTGGGATCTTCGCTGCAGAGCGCACTATGCAGGCCCTCGCTATAGTCAAGCAACGGGTCGGGCAGCAAGGGTTGGAAGAAGCTGTTATGGAGCTTGACGCGTCATTGTCCGAACTGCAAGCTGCCATCCGCGCCTATAAATGGTGATTGCAGAAATTGCCAGGATTCGCCGTGTGTGAGTTCAATCGCACTAACTGAGCAGGAACCGGTTATTGGTGAATTTATTAAGCTCGCAATAGGACATGGATGCAATTAGCCATCCAATCTGAGGCAAGTTGAAAAAAGTGGACACGAAAGTTTAGATAAACCCAGATTGTTTATTCGAAATTCTGCGGGCCACAGTTGTCGTCATTCCTGACCTTGCTCACTGTCACCATGCATTCCATGTCCTTTCGTGAGCGTGTAGCCAACCCAAATTAAAGATGCGGGGCAAAAGTTTACTGTGTCCGCGAAGCTCCGCAATAAAGCGCCAGCTTCGCTGGATATCTCTGTGCTTTCGCATCGCTGGAGAAGCTAGTCGCATGACTTAGCTGAATACCCCACTTTCAGAAAATCCTTTAATTATGTTCTAGCGCCCGCACCTTGGATCGGAGAGGATTGAAACTGAATGATATTTATATTATCTTTTTAAGATATTTTTAAGGTCTGCGAAAGGATTAAAAGTGGCCAGTGATTCCGGGTTTTGAGCAGCGGAACGGCCTGTAGAGTCCTTGATCCGAGAGTGCTCATTTTCATGGCAATAGGTGCATAAAAGCTCCCAGTTGCTACCATCTGTGGGATTATCGTCATGGTTATTATTCTTATGGTGGACTTCTAATAACTGAAGATTCTCGCGGGTGAAGGTACGGGCACAGCGACCGCAAACCCACGGATACATCTTGAGCGCTTGCTCTCGATACCCCGTAGCACGCTTCTCTGCATTTTGACGTGCCTCAAGCACAATTTTGTCCAGCTTACTGTTATTTAGCATCATAACTATTCGTTTATATTGAAATTAATGCGTACTATGATAAATTCGGTCATTCTCACTAACCTTCTTTGTGCACATCCACAAAATGGAGAATGTGAATTATAAGGGGAAATCATTTCATAGGTGGCTCCATGAGCAATAGACACTGGCATTCCAGCTACGGCACCATTCCCGCAGAGATCAACCCTGACGCTTATCCTTCGGTGGTTGCGATGCTTGAGGCAGCCATGCTCACTTTCGCCGACCAATCTGCCTTCAAGTGCTTCGGCCAGACCGTGAGTTATGCCGATGTAGATTATCAGTCGCGCGCTTTTGCGGCCTATTTACAGAATATATTGGGCATTCAAAAAGGCGATCGTATCGCTGTCATGATGCCCAATTTCATTGCCTTCCCCATTGCGTTTCTTGGCATTGCCCGGGCAGGTGCCATACAGGTCAACGTCAATCCGCTATACACCCCCCGTGAACTCGAGCACCAGCTAAACGATGCGCGTGTGGCCACCATCATCGTCTTCAGCGGCGTGTCCGGCACGGTGGCCGAAGTCATGGCAAACACCTCACTCAAGACCGTGATCACGGTCACCCCGGGTGACGGCACTTCTGCCAAGCTGCCCAGCCCGCCAATTGATGCCCGCATTGGTGGCTCCATTTCCTTTGCCAACTGCCTGACCGAAGGCTCAGGGATGGTTTTCAATCCAGTGAAACTCGTAGGCGATAACCTGCTTTTTTTGCAATACACCGGTGGAACGACCGGCCTTTCCAAAGGAGCAGCCCTGTCGCACCGCAATTTAGTGGCCAATGTAGAGCAATTCAAAGCATTTATGCCCGATAACCTGCGCCCAGGCCAGGAGGTAGTGGTTACCGCCATTCCGCTCTACCATGTCTTTGCGCTGATGGTGAATTTCATTTCCTACTTTGCGGTGGGTGCCGAGAACTGGCTGGTGCCTAACCCTCGGGACTTTGACAGCTTTATTGACGTGATGAAGATGGCACGTCCCACGGTGTTTACGGGCGTCAATACACTCTTCGGTGGGCTGGTGGCGCATCCCCGTTCCAAGGAAATAGATTTCTCTCGTCTGCGACTGGCCGTCGGTGGTGGATCGGCCATTATCGAAGCCACCTCCGACAAGTGGCACACGCTGACCGGCGGGTTTATACGTGAGGGCTACGGTCTTTCGGAAACCAGCCCGGTACTCAGCTTCAACCCGGCATCTGTTACTGCATTCAGCGGAACTACGGGGCTGCCCATGCCCTCCACCGATATAAAACTAATCACTGACGAGGGTCTGGAAGCGGCAATCGGCGAGCCGGGTGAAGTGTGCGTCAAAGGCCCGCAGGTGATGTGCGGCTACTGGAACCAGCCCGAAGCCAATGCCACAATATTTACCGACGAAGGCTACTTCCGCACCGGTGACGTGGGCGTGTTCGATGAGCGTGGTTTCCTGAAGATTGTCGACCGCAAGAAAGACATGATCATTGTCTCGGGCTTCAAAGTGTTCCCCAACGAAGTGGAGGCCATCGCCACGGACTGCCCTGGCGTGCTGGAGTGCGCTTGTATTGGAGTGGCGGATGAAAAAACCGGTGAGGCTGTCAAACTATTTGTGGTGCGTGCGCCCAATGGCACGCTTACTGCAGCCAAGGTGGCCGAGTTTTGTTACAAAGAGCTGGCTTCATACAAAGTGCCAAAACAGGTCGTATTCGTTGAGGCGTTGCCCAAATCTTCCGTCGGAAAAATTCTACGCCGTGAGCTGCGGGACATGGCCTCAGCCTGATTTCAAACTGGCGCCGATGTAGTTCAATAAGAACTGTTTTGGGTACACACCAGAAGCTGGTGTCTTAAAGTTTCCGTAGTGCGCCTTCCAGCAACAGCATCGGAATAAAGCGGGAATTGAGCGCCAACCACAAACCTATTGGAGCCAAGGGGGGAAGAATAAGCGTCCCGAACTGATAGCCCAGCGCTATGCCCTCAATTTTCCAGGGGGAGAACCCCGTTTGTTCCGAAATAGCCGGCCCTGCGGTGACTGCCACCTGCTTGAGAAGGTCGAAACAGATTCCCCATGCCTGAAACGGAATTAACAACAGTGCGCCCAGCGCCAATTTGCGCCAGCAGATTGCTTCGCTACCGGCGAGGAACAGGGCAACAAACAGCGGTAATCCGAAACCGTAGGTCAGCGGATTTACCTCCAGCACCAAGGCGTATTCTCCCTCCGGCATTCCAGGTGACATGCCAAGTTTCAGGGTGGTAGCGACACTGAAGATGCGCTGCGACCACTCCACCGATTCCACCCAGTTGGAAAAGAACGATTTCATGATCCAACCCGATACCATGACAGCGGGGCCGTTGAACCATTCCGCCTTCCAGTACCAGAGCCCCAGACAAACAGGCAGCCACAGGGCGGCCTTCAACAAAAAACTGTACAGGGGGTTACGCGCCATGGCCAGCAGGGCTTTCAAGAGGCATGGTGCGTATCCAGATCAGCCATACCACCAGCACGTCCAGCATGATGAGCCCCTGCCACAGATAGAGGTGGGCAAATTCAAAAGCATCCATGCGCCACTGCCCCAGATAGAAGAGACTGATGATGCGCAGGATGTTGAACGCCTGCACGACAAGCAAACCCATAACAAGCCCAAACATCTTGTGGCGCCAGGGTGAGGGAAAAGCAAGGATGGCTGCCGCCAGGACGATGCAGGCTTCGACCGCGTTGCACCCAGCCTCGATTGAGACACCAAAGCCGTTAACCTGGCTCTGAATGATATTGCCGTAAGTAATGACCTTGGGATCGAACAGGGTAATCAGGAAGGTGCTGAATCCAGCCAGCGATGCCGCCCACGGAAGTACCAATGACTGGCCGGGCGGGGTAAGCTCGAGCGCGAACAGCCCGCCCATAACCAGTAGAAAAATTAGAAGGAATCGCAGCATAGTCGTCTATCAAGGTAAAGCTTGTCTGCGCCGCAATCCGCAAGAAAAACTGGAAAGAATTCAGGTACGGTCTTCTGAACCATAAAATTTTCTTGGATCAGCGACCTTGGGTGGTTGAATTAGCGAACTTCGACAGGAAGGGCATGAGCAAAAGTTGATCCAGCCTGGAGTACTTCCGCTCGCGGAAGTACTCTAACCCCAAGGGCATGGTTTTTTGTTGCTCTGCAGTGCATTGGGTTACGGTGCGGAACAAGTAGTCAAACATCGGCAATATGGGCGCGTAATTGCTGTCTGTATGGCGCTGTTCGGCACTGTGGTGTACTCGGTGAAAGTCCGGTGTAACGATAAAAAACCTCAATGCCCGATCTACAGATTGCCCCAGTGAATAGTTGCCATGGTTTAACGCACTTACTGCGGCATGCAACACGTTGTAGCCCAACAAGACCAAGGGGTCTGGCCCCAGCGCAATCAAGGCCGGCACGAATACCAGCGCGCTGATTACGTGTTCCAGCGGATGATGCCGGAACGATGTGGTGGCATCCATTTCCACGTCGCTATGATGTACCGCGTGGATACGCCACAACATCGGCACAGTATGGGACACACGATGCAGCCAGTAGCCGATAAATTCGAGGCACAGCAGGGTCAGGATGAACGACGGAATTAAACCAATTCCAAAACGATGCAGCAGCCCTACCTCCTCCAAACCCATAATCCGGGCAACCAGAATGGAGACCAGCGGAGCCATGCTGAAAAGAATGATGTAACCCAACACGCTTAGAATGATGTTGTTGAGCCAGCGCATGAGCGGAGCTTTTGGTTCGGCCCGCAACGGCGACAGGGATTCAATCAGCATTGCCAGCGCCACACCGCCAAAAACTGTCCCCAGCAGAATCTGGACGCTGTTGGCGATGATGTCATTTGCCATGACCTATTATCCCGGCGCGGCAGTGAAATTTATATAGCAGAGGCTGCTGTTCTGCACTGTCAATCCTACGGTACATCGCGGTTGTTGTGAGGTTGGGCTGTCCACAGCTGGCGAGGTTGCTGTCACACTTATGATCCGTTGGGTCTGACCACTGGTATTTGACACCATGTATTCTCCGGTATTATATATTGTGAGCACCCCTCCGGACGGGATAGTAAACTCAGGTAAAGCAGCCCATGCATTCTGGATGAGCTGATTTCCGGATGCCGCACCCAGGATCAAAACGCCCACAGCCACAATCGAGGCAAGCGGTTTGCTGGCTGAGTGAGCGCGGAGCACACGAAAAGCCAATACCGCAAACAACAATCCAAGCACCACGAGCATTGATCCAGACAAGGCGGGAATGGACTGCGGCACAGGCCCATAGGCAATGGTTCCGGCACTCATGGCAGCTATGGCATCGGCACCAGACAGCATGAAGGCTAGCGTGGGGGCTATATGTATAAGTTTTCTAGTATGTCGATTCATGGGTTGACTATCCTAATCATTGTAATTGCTAAAAAAGGTTCAGGTGCCATGACCTATTATCCCAACGCGGAAGTGAAATTTATATAGCAGAAACTGCTGTTCTGCACTGTCAATCCTGGGGTGCACTGCGGCTGTCCGGTGGTTGGGGTTACGATCACAAAACTACCGCCTGGTGTCACGCTTATAACCCGTTGGGGCTGACCGCTGGTATTGTCCAACTTGTGTTCTACGTCGGGAGTTAATACAGTGATCACACCTCCGGACGGGTTAGTAAACCCAGTAGGCCCAGTAGGCCCTGCCCATGCATTCTGGATAAGTTGATTTCCGGATGCCGCACCCAGAACCAAAATTCCCACAGCCACAATGGATGCAAGCGGTTTGCTGGCAGAGTGGGCGCGGAGCGCACGGAAAGCCAAAACTGCAAACAACAATCCGAGAACCATGAGCATTGATCCAGACAGGGCGGGAATGGACTGCAACGGCCCATAGGTAATAGTTCCCACAGGCTCGCGAGCTATGGCATCGGCACCGGACAGCATGAGGGCTAGCGTGGGGACTATGTGTATAAGTTTTCTAGTATGTTGAATCATGGGTTGATTATCCTTATTGTTGTGATTGTGATTGTTAAAAAAGGTCCAGGTGCCATGAGTCACTATTCCTCGTGAAACCGATAATGCCTCACCGTGTTGCATCTAACAATTGCGAACTGTAACAATAAAAATGAGGATTAGTCCTCTTTTATGTAAAAAATCGGCGTATTTCTAGTGATTATGTCATCC
>CAIRGS010000185.1 GCA_903878125.1 uncultured Nitrosomonadales bacterium
CGACTTCCCCTCCTTTACATGCTTAACCGCCCGTTCCTTGAACTCAGTCGTGTATTCCTGCTTCGGGATCTTTTCCATCTTCTTCCTCCAAAAAGTAACGTTAATTGTACGTCACCCTTGGAAGACTATTTATCGGGGGAAGCTCAATTGTTCTTAACACTGCTGAAATTATATATATTCTAGGTTGATTGCTTGGATTTCTTTGCAAAATAGTTGAGAGATCTTCTATATATCCGTTCACAACAATGACGGAATCATCCAATTGATCACATTGGTCTATCATGACCTTAAATGGCTCGACGTAAAAATATTGACCATAATTATATGCACAGGCCTTTACGAGCTTTAGGCCTTCCCCAGTCCCTGCACCAATATCAATTATATCCCTACCACTTTCATTTATATTTGAAAAAAAATCGATGAACTTTTTACGTAACGAATGTTCATAACCCGGGTTATATAGCGGAGCGTCATATTGATAATAGATAGCCTTTACCCTCTCAATAAATTGATCTGGCGTAAGCGTTTTATTGGCGCAATATTTTTCCCATAACCAATCTTTACGTTTTAATGCAGTCTTCGGGTGCATTCTCTTATCCTTATATACAAAATTACTACCGAAAATTTACCTTAGTTATGACTAGAGCGAGTCATTCACCGCAACATAAAGGCTCATCAATAAATATGCGAATACCCTTAGCCGACAGACAATGGATACGATATGTTTCAAGATAGGAAAGATAGCGAATGATAATCAGAATCTAGGAATAGGCTTTATGTTGGGCCTCATCAAATAACTGCATGATTTTTCCCGCGGTTTTCGGGGCGGATATTTCAATCTTTCTAAAAAAAAGCTCTCTGGCATTTACTAAAAATTTATTGTTACGATCCCAATAGCCTTTATCTTCAATTAAGTCTGCCAATTTACCAGGTTCGTCTTCATTTATACTTGGCATGATGTTACGAATTGCCAGCATAGATTCGACATTCAGTCCAGGATCATTTACTACCTTAGAGTTATTTAATAAGTACATTTTTTTGCCAGAATATAGAGCACTGAAAACACTACCGCCGTAATCACATACAACAATATCTGATAATAAATATAACTCACTCATTTCTTGCGCTGAGTCAGCACTTAAAATAAAACAGGGCTTATTAACAATATCAAATACTTTCTGATTAAAACGCCCCGAACCCCTTGTAATTTCCAAAGGGTGCGGCCGTACAATAATGTTATACTTTTCAGATAATTCTTCCATTTCTTCAGCGTATGTCAAAATTGTAGAAAACGCCTCCGTTACTGTACATATCCACAACAGTGTTTCTTTTTGTGGGTCACAACTAAACTTTGATAGAAGCATTAATTTTTTGTTTTCATCTGCCGCTTGAATGAGATAGTTATCGTATCGAGGGTAGCCCATAATATATGTTGGTTTTGATACAAACCACCCATCAAATTTGCATCATAGGGACCATGGCAGAAAAAAATATCAAAAAGATTATTCCAATCGCCAAGTTTAGCGCCGCCATTATCAAGCCCATACATAAATCTGATGTTGTAAACACCAAGATTATTTTGAAAGTATCGATCTTTGACATCCTCATTCTCGCTGACCGAGCTATCCTGATTCTTAAAAAATGAAATGATCTTATGTTTCAATCGCATCAGCTTACTTGCTTGTGTTTGTCTTTGCGAAGTGTTACCACCGAAATATATGTGTGTAATGAGGACCCTAAATTTACACCTATAATAAACGTCTCCTAAATACTTATACTCCCAGCCATTGTCACTAATCTGTTTAACCAAGCTTTCATATTCTTTTTCCTTAAATTTCTCAGCCAGAATTACAATAAATTTTTCAGAACCTAAACATTTGATTACATTTAGGTAATGATCAAATATATATCCTTCATTAACATAAAACGCAATTTTCTCAACTAGAACAAACCAATCAAAAAGGTAATTTACAAGTGTATTTATTCTCAATTTTTTTCCTTTAAAAAAGGCGGATTCAGGCACGAAGTGCGCGGCGGTTAATGGAAGTGTAAAAGACTTGATGCGGGGTTTTGAATCCCAGTCTCTTGCGCGGTCTGTGGTTTAGTCTATCTTGGATCAATTGAACCTCTTCGTCTGTGAGTGTGCTGAAGAGTCTGCCCTTGGGCGCGTATTGACGAATCAAGCCATTCGTGTTTTTATTCGTCCCGCGCTGCCAGCTGCAATACGGATCGGCAAAGAATGACTCACACCCGATAGCCGTGTTCACGCTCTCATGCATGGCAAACTCTTTGCCATTGTCATAGGTCATCGTGGCGACCATTTGTTTAACAGGAGTGGGCAACCCAATCATGGCCTAGCTGACCAAATCGGCACGCTTAAAGTCCACTTTTTTGATCAGTAACATCCCTGACTTGCGCTCCACCAGCGTGACCAACGCGCCTTTGTGCGCGGCTCCAATCACCGTGTCAGCCTCCCAGTGCCCAGTTTCCTTGTTTCAACAGCTGCGCTGCGCTCTTCAATCCCGCGCCTGTTGGGGATTTGGCCTCTGCGGCTCGCGCCGCTGGCGTAACGCTTCTTGCGTTTCTTTTGGCAGCGAAGATGTCCCTTGAGCTCGCCCGTCGAATCGTCTTACACGCGTTGGTAAATAACTGGCGAGATGCAAACGGCATTGCGGCTACCAATGCTGCGAACCTGCGCGAGTACCTGTGCTTGTTTGGGACGATAGCCCCGCCCGCCTCGGTTGCGAACGAGCTCTCGCCTGATAGTCGATTCGTGGCAACCAAGGCGTTGGGCTATTTCGGCAACGGACATTAAATCAAGCATGGTGTAAATCTGGTAACGTTCGTTCTGGCTGAGGTGTGTGTAGCTCATCGGTGCTTCGCGGAATTGGTAGTTCAAAGGAGCTTGAATGTTTGCACATCTCGTCCTCCTTTAATCTGTATTCCGCGCACTTCGTGCTTGAATCCGCCATTTTATTTAAGCTCTTCCAATTAGGAATTCACATTTTTTATCAAGCTTTTATAAGCTTACAAATATTAATTGGTTAATAAATTTGTTCGCGAAGGATGTTCATGAAAATTATTCCAATATGATGGCTCATTTAAATGGATTTACTGATTTCAGATAGCCGATTTTTTGTCACAGGAGAGAGCAAATCCCTCACGGTATCTACCTCTACCCATCCGCCATTAACGGTTACTGAATCAAGCCTGATATCCAAATCTATCATCGCCTGCAACAAGTCAGTCATATAAGCTTTCTCTAACGGCTTCCCGCGTAAAGCGCCTAACGTTTTAGCGTCATGAAATGTTTTCTTTAACTGCTGAATACCCTTGGCTGAGAATTTCATAAGGCCCATATATTGCCCCTCAATTTCAGCGAGTGACTTGGGCTTCTGCCCGATCTCAAGGATGCGCCCATCGGCTGCCAGCTTGAGTGTTTCGGCATCATCCAACGGGTTTTCATTGCGTGCGCTCCAGTAGGATTCCCAGTCTAGGTCGATAGCCACAGCGATGTCAGCCTTGGATCTGAGTAGCGCTTGCAGCACTTCCCGGGAATAAACGATGTCGCCGTAACAAAGGAGCACATCACCCTCAAGGTCATCCTCAGCGCAAAACAATGTCCACACCATGTTTGTTTCGGCATATCTGGGGTTGATTCGAAGTTCTATGCCGGGACGTTTCAGCATTTCAGCTTGATACCCACCTATTAAAATAATAGGATGAATATCACCCGTCGCCAATACAGCCAACTGGCGATCCAACAATCTATGCCCATCTACCTCAACCAGGCATTTCGGTCGATCCAGCGTGTAAGGGCGCAAACGCGTACCCTCGCCGGCCGCAAGAATAATTGCCTTCAATCCTGTTTTATTTTCCACTGAATAACCTCTTTAGTCGCTTGATATCTTGAATGGAGAATGATGCCTCCCGCTCCGGATGCCACATCCAACCTTCCCATGGCAATTCGACATGCTTGATCGCCTCTATCGAACCGTCTTCCGCCCGTGCCGCGACCTCGAATCCGTCCGGACAGGAAGCCAGACCCCAGTTGTGATAGCTGTTCACCTCGGTTGGCCATTCATCCTTCCTGGCAGGAACCGCCAACTGATGCCGGCTTCCGACATGCCCATCTATCCTGATTAGATTAGCGCCAGCCCACACCGCCATCATCTGTAGCCCGCGGCAGATCCCCAGGACCGGCACCCGTTTCGTTTCAGCCCACGAAAGCAGATAGCGTTCAGTATCATCCCGCGCAGGGTATTCACCGATATCATTGCCGCCCGACAGAATCAATGCGCTGGGCTGTATGGCTTGCAGCCAGCTTTCAAGTGTTTGCTCAGACGGATGACCGGTAGCCAACAGGGTGTTGGGAACAAGAACCGGCAGAAACCCCGCGTGTACTAACCACTGAACAAGCCTGTGGTCCAGCGCATCGCGAAGTTCCGCACGGCCCGCGACGGCATCTATCCGCTGGGTAACGGCAACTACAATTTTAGAATTTGGATTGATGATTAAACCTTACTGGCGATGAGAACATAAATATTGCAGAACTGATCTGGGAAAAAACGCATCAGAAAATTCTGCAGCCTCTGACCGAAATACGACAAACGATAACCTTCAGCACGCGCTTTATTTTCATCGAATTGTTTATGTTCGGCAGAACGGAAAATGGCGAATTTATACAAAATGGGCATGTTCTCTACTGGACCGATAAAATCGATGACGAAGCCCGCACGAGTGAATAATTGCTCGTACTCGCTGCGGGTCAGGTTCATCTTGTGAAAAGACCGCGTCTTGCTTTCGCCACCCTTGCTCTTCGCCTTCCTGTCAGCCAGCAAATCGGTAAGCTTGGTCTGGATATTGTCAGCCCGGAAAGAGGCGCAGACCGATCCACCCTTTTCCAGCACCCGGTGCGTCTCCTTAATAGCCTTATCCAGCCCGTATTCAAGGTTATGGTACAGGCCGAATGCAAGGACGTACTTGAACGACTGGTCTGCAAATCTCAGATTGGTGATATCACCTACCTCCGCCTTGAGCGTCAGGTCGATCTCCTTAAGCTTGCTGATCGCAACATCGATGAAATCGAAACCGATGATGTCGTAACCGCGATTGTGGTAGTAACGTAAAACACGCCCGGCGCCGCAACCCGCCTCCAGAATTTCCCCCGCCTTATCCTTTATCGTCATCTGGGCGTATTTGAGCGGATAGACACCTAAATTTTCCATCGGCGCATCCGCTGGAATATCGTCCCAACGTGCAGTCCAATATTCTTTGACGCCTCGCGTGCGGTAGGTTATTCGCATTGTGGATTTTGACTTTTATCAAGAATTGTTATGTGCTTTAGCACGGGATGGATGATGTAATAAGTTTCACCTCCTGTATTATCAGGAAGCTCAAATTTCCATTCGCCGTGCTTCAAATAATTTTTCAGTGTCTCAATTAAAACTTTCGCGCGTGCTCCTGAGTCATAGATATGATCAATCGCTTGCCGGTTTAAGGGAGGCGGAAATTTTTGCCTTAGCAGCACCGGCCCACAATCAATCTCTTCGCTTAAGAAAATTGCAGATGCACCAAGGGTGTTTTCCACGATAAGGCTATAGTAATTTGTGGTGCTCCCCTTGTAGTCTGGAAGGTAACCGCCATGAACATGGAGAAAATGTTTTCCAGTAGACAGAACATCTTTCCGCAGCAAAGCGCCGCCGAATCCAGAGTAAATGAAGGTCGTCTCAGATCTTCGACGGATAGCCTCTATTACCGATGGATCATTGATGTCTTTGCTGGTGGATACCTCATAGGAAATTCCAAGTTCATCCAGAAGAACCTTGATCGGCTGAGTTGAATCAAAATGCGCTTCACTCCAGCATTCGTCATCCTCGACGACTTTTTCACTCTCACGAATAGGTTTAGATTTGTCTAATTGACCGGGCAAGGGTTTATCCGAAGTATCCTCAAGCACAAGCACATAATTAGGCAGCAGCTTATTTCGAGTCAATGCTTGCAAGTAGGCTCTGGATCGCGAAGTATCTCCTACGATAATGCCAATATCAGTTAAGCTCAAATGAAACTCCTTTTTGCTCAGCCAGCAGTTGAACACTGACAATCTCTGTGGCTAAAACAGCCAATAAACCGTGCTCGGGAATCTGTCCTAGCAACACACTTTCTGGCAATGAACATAGCAAATCACAAACCTTCAAAAGAGTGCTCAAATATTTTATTTCATTTGACCGTGCATAAAACAAGCATAAAGCCAGCGAGAATAACCAATATAAGCGAACGGATGTGTTTGATCCCTCGCCTTTCCTAAATCCTGGCGGATAGGATTCATACAGCTTCTTGGTGACCTCGAAACGCTGAACCAGACGGTCAAGCCAAACTTTCGTATTGGCACCCTGATCGCTGGTTAACTGAACCGCAATCAATGCATGCAATAAATCCAGAGTTGTTACTGGCTCAGCAATTGTCAGTCCCCCCAAATTCTTTGCCCGACCATTCATGTTGCCGTCGTCTACCTTGTTTTGCCTAGATATGTTCGCACTACCTTCATCCAACAATGATCGAAACTTCAGGCTTCCCTCTAAAGAAGTGGCCGCAATCAACCTATCAAGTGCGGTTAAAGCATAAGTCAAAAGCATTTGATCTGGCTCTATGCTTAGACGTACAGCAGCACCGCGACGATGCATAACGGCCATTCGACTGGATCGATACGAGTACAAGAGAGCCTCTCCCTGAAAAGGGGTGTACATATAGCTATGCGGTTCTTCCAAACGATTAGTCTGACTATATGAATAACTCATTGGGTGCTCTCAGTAATCTTCTCTGCGATGACATTGGCAAAACTGAGCAACGCTTCCTTGGAGTCGATATTGTTAATAATTAGATCTGCGCTATCCGGTCGCGGGAATTCAATATCCATGCCCGCCACATCACGAATTTCTCCACTGTTAAATCTGCGATAGATGCCCTTGGAATCACGCTGTACAAGATATTGAATCGGCGTGTCGATAAAAACTTCATAGTAGTTTTTTAGATGTTCGCGGTTCCAAGATCGAGATTCAGTAAATAAGGAAAGAATTGCACACACCGCATTTATACCCTGATCATCAAGAAGCTTGCCAAGCTGGCAAATTCTTCGCGCATTGGTGCGCCGGTCTTCCATAGTATGGCCAAGGTCATTACCAAAGACTTCCCGTACCATGTCGCCATCAATCAAAATGATGTTACGCTGAACGCGACGAACTTGCGCAACGACTTCATTTGCCAGTGTTGTTTTACCTGCTCCAGAAAGCCCAATGATCCAGACAACCATAATAATTACCTATTAGTGCAAGGGATTAATCAAACCGGCTGCGCAATCAAGAAGAATCTGGTTCGCGCTCATAAACACCTCGAAGCGCTGCTCACCACATCCTATTGCGGCAGGGATGCCAAATTCAGCACAACGAATCGCCATGTGAGAATTCGCGCCACCGTATTTGGTAATGAGTCCGCCAATCTGTTGGGCAAAAATCCAATCAAAGCCGGGGTCTGCATTTTCAATCAGCACGATTTTCCCTGTTAGCGCGGGTGCTGCTTGCCCTGCGAGCAGGCAGACACAAGCTGCTGTGATTTTCTTGTGCGTGATGAAATTCGGGTGGCTGACCTGAAAGGGAACGACATGCACACCCGCCTCATCAAACAAAACCTGAGGGAGGCGTATTGCTGCACTTAGGGCATGACGCTCGGCTTCATCTTCTGCAATCTGGCGCAACCGTTCTTCGATGCTGCCTTCACTGCTCTTTGTGACGACATCGAGCAGGTTGCTAATCGAGACACGAGACATTTCATCGCGACTCAAACCATGCTTCTCACCAAATCCAGCAATCAGTTCGAGCATTTCACTAACGGAGCGTGTGAACACGAACTTGCCATACTCACGGCCTACCGTGGCGGCTTGAACATAAGCGAGCAATTTTTCGGCATCGAGTTCCAGGAAACCTTCGGCCTGAAGAAGCTGATTAATATCTCGCCTCTGCTGCGCGCTCAACACAAACTCGTTGTGCTCTTGTTCGGGGCGAACTTGCGCATCATTCATCCCAAGATCGGGCATCTGATCATAACGGCGTGACAGGATGTCATAGGTGCCGGGACGCAGGTGTCCATACTCCGCCATAAAGTCTGATCGTGACAGTTCGCCGAGCTGCAAACGGCGCATATCGTTCACCAGCGCACTGGCAACCGTTCGAATACCAGACTGAATGAAATTTATATCTTCCATCGTCAAGATACCGCGCCGATTCAGCGACAACAGAATCGTTCGCGCAATGAAGCCATGACGCGCCAAAATCGAAAAAGGCACGGTGCCCAGGCGAATACAGTCGTCGATCATTCCAAACAGGGCCGTGGCATCCTGTGGCACGGGCAACCGACGCGCGTCAGACTGCTTCCTTACCAACTTGTCCACCTTGGCCAATGCCTTGCTTATTCCGCCCTCACCGCTAGCCGCGAGCAGCGCTCGCGTCTGTCGGCGCAGCGCATCCTTGAACTCCGACTTCTCGACTTCACTGAGTGCGGCGCCGATCAGCGCTTCAATCTTCTCGTCGATGTCGAAGCTATAGGTCGTAATTGCAACTTTGAACTCAACTTTGTCGTGCAGCTCCGGTTGAGCCTGCAGTCGATTCACCCAGGCATCGACCAGCTTCGCACTAATCGCCGGTGAAAGGGCGTCGGGCAAATAAGAATGGAAGCTCAGCCGGGTGTCGATAAAAGGTTGGCCCGCGAGAGAGACCATCAAGGGCTGACCGGCCGGAACGGCATAACCCATCGTCTCCCTGGCGATGCGCCATGCATGATCGGTAATCAAAGTTTTGTAGAGTGAGAAGGCTAACGCCCGGGGCGCACGTCCTATCATCTCGGCGGGGTTCCAATCGGGCATTTGACCGAGCACCGTTGTCTTGCCGTAAACGCCAGACATAGGCTGCAGCCGTGCCTTGACAAAAGCCTGAATGCCTTGCAACGAGGCATCAATGCGTTTGGCAACTGCCCGGTTCCAGTTGGGCTGTGTGGTGATCGCGCGCACTTGCAACAAATAAGGGGTGAAATCATCTCCGAGCGCGAATTCCACATCCAGAAACTGACTACCCATGATCTGCTCAAGTTCCTGTATCGCTTGCATAAGCCGCTGAAAGCGGTCCGACCGCAAAGCTTGCGTGGCACCGCGATGGATATAGAGGGTGCGGTTGGCGTATTCACCACCGCCGGATGTCACAGTATTGGTCAGCCCGGAAACATCGTCGTAGTTGATGACGTAATAAGGCGCACCAGTGTTCAGATCATGCGTAAAAACGACTCCACTCATGCTGGTGTTGAGCACCATTTCTTGAATTATGATCTCATCTTCACCTGTGCACGAACCGTTTCGCTCATAACTTGCAATTACCATAGCTATCCCTGCCTGAATAGCTTCTGAATCAGTTGCTGATACATTAAGAATCGAATCATATTCACCTGCACATGCACTTTTCGCACCATCTTCATTCACCGATGAGGATCTTATAACTAATGTTTTGTCTGAAAAAGAAGCTTGTATATGACCAATTATTTGATCAGCGCATTTGAAATAAGATGCCAAATCAAATATCTCAAGCTTTGGCACCTTAAACAAGGTTACTTTTGATTTGAGATTTTCTAGCGTTTTTGCTTTTGAAGAAAATTGAATCATATAATTATTAAAATACTCTCAGTCAACGACGCTATTATCAAGTAACCATCCCCCGGCAAAGCCGGGGGCTTTCAAAATTGTGAGCCGCTCAAAGCGGCTAAACGGGGTCGCTAACACGGCCCCAACTCTTTGCGCCACCGAAACGGTGGCAACTTATCTCCACAACCCAAGCTGTTCCAAGGGTAATCC
>CAIRGS010000186.1 GCA_903878125.1 uncultured Nitrosomonadales bacterium
ATCTGATTGCGCATCACCAGCCAAGGATTGTGCCACAGGTGTCTGCTGGTGAGTACAGCATTGCGCTGGACAAGCAGTTGGTCGAAAAGGGTAATGTATTCCATGCACATGCGTTCGGCGGTGCAGGAATAATTAGCCATTCGTTTCATGTAGTCCGGGTAATTCTCTAGCATTTGCAGAAGAGCAACTGTGAAATCCGTACTGTCAAAGTCGATGCCGAAGTCCCACAGTACTCCGGCAAAGCGCCACTGCGGCGATAGAGTAACGGTAGACCGCACATCGCACCTTCAATGTGATGCATGCCGGCAGGCTCGTTCATCGAAGCGGTGACATAGACGTGGTGGGAAGACAATTCACTTGCCAGTGCTTTACCTTTCATAGGGGGTAAGTAATGGGCGTTGACGAAGGAAAAGCCGGCAGGCAAATTGCCGATGTAAGTAAATTCGATACGACTCTTCCATTCTTCGTCCACCAGCATGCGGTCCAGGGCCTCATAGATGTCAAAGCCTTTCATTCGGTTGCCACCCCAATGATGAGTGACTAGCCGCAGCGGTTTTTGCCCATCCCAAGGAATATAGGTTTCGCGTTTGAAGATACTTGCATCAGCACCATTTAGGATCACTGTCGAGGGTCCGGTACGTTCCCATATGTCCAAGTTTCTCAGCCAGCTAGCGATAAAGATTGTGTGATCAGCGCAATAGTTTGCTCGCTTGAGTAGGCGATTCATGTGTTGAGTATTCTTACGTTCATCGCACTCATTTATACGGTGGACAACCAGTGTATGCGGGTTGCGCAGCAACAGGTAACGTAGAATAGCCCCAGCGCCGAATGATACGCTTGGGCTATTCTCTCTTGGGTCGGTCAATACGATAATATCAATGTCTGAATCGATTAGATCAAAGCGCACCTCATCACCCCTGCTCTTCAGCGACTCGGCGAGTGATCGGGCAAACTCGTTGCCGCCGCCCCAAGGGTTATCCTGGACTATATAACCTATGGCAATCTTCATTTCGTTATATCAAGCAAGAAAAAATGCCAATAAGGGCGTTCCGCCATACGGAAGTGACTGAAATGGCTAAAACCAACTTTCTCAATGTCTTTGATGATACGGCTTAAGGGGTAGCCACGAACACCTATTTCCCAATGGTGTTGCCCATGGACCGCAAAATCGTGAAGTGGTTGGTGTATCGACGACAAACTGAAGTCATTCCAGAATCTAGGTAGAAGCTTGCGAAGTCTGTGCATCCTTAGAAAAAAAAGAGGTAAATCGAGTAGAGAAGCCACGATGCGACGCCTTGTAACTCGTCTCGGTTCAGCCAATGTGGGTGAAAAATGTTTATAAGTTAGATGTTCCAGCATCTGGCAGTAAAAAATGGCATCAAAGGTGGTATTAGCTAATTGGAGAGCGGCAACACTTGCACAGACCTGTGGCCGCAAAGCATGATCTATATCCAGTGATAGATGATCATAATGTGGATAGGTGGCCCTGATCATACCACCCACGACACCAGGACCGACACCAATTTAAGGTTAGAGATGGCAGTGATCTGATATACGTACGGCGTCCAGCGTTCGGGGTTAAGATAAGTGGTTCCGTAATATTGTTCCGAATCAGCTATCTACGCTCTCTCCAGAATATTTGCCATGGCCTCGGCCATAGAGCTGGAACTCAAATGCTCTTCTACAACAGCCCTGGACCTCATCCCAAGGCAAGCAGCGAGAGCAGGGTTTTTGACAAGCAGTTCCACCTTTTCTGCTAGCTGATACACATTGCCAGGAGGCGTCAGGATCACCGTCTCGCCGTCAACCATCCAGTCATGGTTCCAGAGGCCATCGATGTTACTCAACACTACTGCTTTGCCGCAAGCCATTGCCTGAAGACACGAGCTTTGTCCCGATGGCTGACGAGTATTTTTAATGGGTAGTA
>CAIRGS010000187.1 GCA_903878125.1 uncultured Nitrosomonadales bacterium
ATTTATATGCACTAATTTTACTTAAGGCCTTTTTTTACAGAAATTTCTTGCCCCATACAAGAGTTAATCATAGAAAATTGCCGCCATGGACGTTTCGCTAGCATTCTCCCGTGCACTTTCATTGATTGTTGGGCTGGACCCGCAATTTCTGCAGGTCGTTGAGCTGTCGCTGCGTGTATCCTTATCTGCTGTAATACTCGCAGCAGTCATCGGCCTGCCGATGGGCGCCTTATTGGCTATTGGTCGATTTCCGGGCCGTTCAATCATCGTGGTGGTGATTAATGCCCTAATGGGACTGCCGCCGGTAGTTGCAGGCCTAATTGTGTTCCTACTGCTATCGCGCTCTGGACCGATGGGAGCGATGGGCTGGTTGTTCAGCCCAACCGCCATGATCGTTGCACAAACACTCCTAGTGCTGCCCATTGTAATCGCACTAACCCGAGGCACAATCGAAGAGCTCTGGGGAGAATATCGGGAGCACCTGATATCCCTTGACCTGACCGGGTGGCGAGCGGTGCCAACGCTTCTTTGGGATGGTCGGTTTGCGCTCACGACGGGCATCTTGGCTGGTTTTGGGCGCGCTAGCGCTGAAGTGGGGGCAGTGCTTATCGTCGGCGGCAATATTGCTGGATATACACGCACTATGACCACATCGATCGCCCTAGAAACCTCAAAAGGCGATCTCCCAGTGGCTTTAGGGCTTGGCATTTTGCTAATATCCTTGACGCTCACCATCAATGCATTGGCCTTTGGCGTAAGCCGAATTGGTGTGCGGTTCTCAGGATGATGGAGATGAACAGTATCCCCACTATCCTCCCCCTCTCTGTCGAAAGCCTTTCTTTCGAGATTGATGGAAAGCGGCTCCTAGATGACGTTAGCTTCACGCTTCCTAAGGGGGGCATAACAACAATCATCGGGCCCAATGGGGCTGGCAAGTCTTTATCCTTGAGGCTTTGCCATGGCTTACTGATTCCAAGCAGCGGTTCGGTCCGCTGGCAAACTGACCGACTACATACCGGCAGGAAAATGCATGCGATGGTGTTCCAGCGCCCTGTAATGCTGCGGCGATCAGCACGTGATAATATTTTGCACGCGCTTGCTGCGATTGGCGCGAACGATACCAACACAAAAACTGACGCGGCACTAACGCGCTTCGGGCTTTCGGCCTACGCAAAACAACCAGCCAGACTGATGTCCGGTGGAGAGCAACAGCGCCTTGCTATTGCTCGCGCTTGGGCCTTGGAGCCGGAAGTACTGTTTCTTGATGAACCTTCCTCCCAGTTGGATCCGGGCGCAACAAGGCAAATCGAAGAAATCATCGCGAGCCTAGCGGCTGACGGCATGACAATATTGATGTCAAGCCACGATCTTGGACAAGCTCGACGGCTATCAGAGCGCATTCTTTTCTTCAACAAGGGCCAACTGCTTGAGGATACCTCGGCGGATCGCTTCTTTGCTGAACCCACCACTCCTCAGGCCCGCGCATTCATCGCCGGAGAGTTACTTTGGTAAAGCTACTCAAACGATCAGTACAAAAGGAACACGCTATGCTCAACAAACGCGCATTCTTATCGATCAGCTTCGGCATCGCCCTAATTGGCGCAGCGGCAGCACAAACCACTGCACCTTCGGCACAGACACGTTTCATCACCGTTTCATCGACCACATCGACAACAGATTCCGGCCTGTTCAACCATTTGCTACCAGCCTTCAAGGCGAAAACCGGAATTGAAGTCCGCGTCGTCTCGCAAGGCACTGGTCAAGCACTTGATACGGGCAAGCGTGGCGATGCTGATGTTGTCTTTGTTCACGCCCGCCCTCAAGAAGTAAAGTTTGTTGAGG
>CAIRGS010000188.1 GCA_903878125.1 uncultured Nitrosomonadales bacterium
GACCCATGGCAATACGGAGCACTGTCCAAAATCTACAAGGACATCGATACGCAGGACACAGCGTTATTGATGATTGGCGACCCCAAGCAAGCCATCTACAGTTTTCGGGGGGCCGATCTGGATACCTACTTGCTGGCTCGTCGGCATGCACAAGCGATTTATACGCTGTCGGGCAACTACCGATCGACCGAAGGAGTCGTCGCGGCGGTCAATCACGTTTTCTCACTGGCGGAGAAGCCGTTTGGCGAAATTCTTTTCGATAAGGTTACCGCATGCAATGCCGATGTGCAGCCCTTGCAGGTAGGGTCGATCACCCAGCCAGCGATGACAGTATGGCACCTGAAGGACGACAAGCCGCTCACAAAGCCCGTGTTTCAGGCAAGGATGGCCAATCTTTTTGCCACCCAAATGGTAGCGCTGCTTAACAGTGGTGCCGCTCAGCCTGGCGAGATGGCCGTATTGGTGCGCAGTTGGAAGGAAGCGCGAGCTATTCGCCAAGCACTGTCGGCTCGTGGCGTACGAAGCGTATATCTATCTGAGCGCGACAGTGTATTTGATACCGCCGAAGCCACCGATCTGTGGCGCATATTGCGCGCGGTAGCCAACCCGCAGTCAACCAAATTGTTGCGGGCGGCACTGGTGACTCGGCTTTGGGATACATCATGGACAGATCTGGATGCATTGTTTCAAGATGAGGATTCTTGGGATGCTCTGGTGAATGGCTTCCACATCTGGCAACAAATTTGGCAGCAGCAAGGGATTTTGCCAATGCTGTACCACCTTCTGCACGATCAGGCCATCCCTTCCCGATTGCTCGTCGATCAGAACGACGGGGAGAGGCGGCTCACCAATCTTTTGCATCTGGGCGATTTATTACAAACTGCGAGCTTGGGATTGCAGGGTGAAGGAAGCTTGGTTCGATATCTCGAAAATCAGTTGCAGGATCCCAATGCAAGCGGCGATAACGCGCAGCTGCGCTTGGAAAGCGACGCCAATCTGGTGCAGGTGATTACCGTGCACAAGGCGAAGGGTCTGCAATATCCATTGGTTTTTCTGCCCTTTGTATCCGATTCCAGGGCCGAGAAAAAAGACAGTGAAAGGGACGATGCTGAACGTCTCGCCGAGGACGTGCGCTTGTTGTACGTGGCACTGACCAGAGCCGAACGCGCATTATGGCTAGGCGTGGCTGAGCTTGGTCGCGATTCGGACAGCACGAATTCATTCAAGAGCGCTTTATCCAATATTCTCAAACGCAAAATTGACGGTGACTTGGGTGAGTGCCTCAAAGAATGGGCCAAGTGCCCTGACGTGATTATTGCCGATGCCCCCGATGAGAATACTGTTCGGTACATCCCGTCGAAGGTGAACCCGGTTTGGCAAGATGCTGTTACGCCCAAGCGCGTATTGAGCAGCACTTGGTGGATGGCAAGCTTCAGCGCCATTCAGCGAGACGCCAGACCAGATCCGACATCAAGTTTGAAGCATATTGATTCAGAGCGAAACGCGCGAATGGAAGATGCGCAAATAGATAGCGCGCCTATGGTGGTGAGCCCTGAGTCTGTTGAATCGTCAGTGTCGCCAGGCCTCGCGCAACCTGATTCCATGCCGCGTTATAACGCTTTTCACGCGGGAAGTGCTTATGGAACGCTGTTGCACGATCTGTTGGAATGGCAAGCACTGCGAGGATGGCCAATCGGGCAAGAGCGAACTCATCCTTCGATCACAGAAGATTGGGAAAACGTTGTCGCGCGCAAGTCAGAACGATTGAAGCTCAGCGAAACGGACGTTGACCTTCTGAAAAACTGGGTAGAGCAAATCATCACCACGCCTATGCCATTGACCCAAGCGCCGTTCAAGGCCAACCCGCTGATGTTGGCGACACTAGGACGCGATAGTGTCTGGGCCGAAATGGCGTTTTCCTTGTCGGTTCACAGCTTCGAGGTGCGAAAACTGGATGCCTTGATTCAGGAGCACGTTCTTGCCGGGGTTGAACGGGATGCTCTTCGACCGCGTTTGCTCGCTGGCATGGTCATCGGGTTCATGGACCTGGTGTTAAACCATGAAGGCCGATACTACATCCTGGACTATAAATCCAATCGCCTGGAGGGGTATGACACTTCGCAATTGAAGCAGAGCATATTGTCGCACCGCTATGACGTGCAATATTCCTTGTATTTGCTGGCATTGCACCGTCTGCTGAAATCGCGCCTGCACGACTATGACTATGATATCCATGTGGGTGGAGCGATTTACTTTTTCATACGAGGAATCGATCAGCCAGGCGCCGGGATCATTGTCGATCGTCCGCCACGGGCATTGATTGAAGCGATGGATGCCGCATTTTCCGATAACAATCCGCTACAGAGGGCCGCGTAATGACTACTTTCACCTCTGTGAATGGCACACCCGACACGGCGCCGATGTTGCCAATTTCCGGCAGGTCAGACTATGCGTTGCCGCTTACCGGGCTGGACAAAACATTTGTCAAATACTTGCAGGAAAATCAGCCCAGTGATGACCCCCAACATGCATTGCTGGCGGCACTGACGAGCTACCAGTTTGCTCGCGGGCACGCCTGCCTGGACTTGAACGCACTGCAAAATTTTGGAGCGGAGTCGCTGGGCTTGGACTCGCGCGCCAATTCGTTGGTGCCGAAATCGCTGATGCAAGCTGCGGACAGCCTTCCATGGGCAAAAGGCGAAAATAGTCCGATGGTACTCGACGGCCATCGTTTGTACCTGCGTCGCAATTGGAGCGCGGAACAAAGTATTCGAACAGCAATCAAGGCTCGAATGGCTCAGCCTTGTGACGTCCCTGGAAACTTAGCGGAGTTGCTTGAAAAGCTTTTCCCTTCGAGTACACAGTCTGGCGAATCAACGGTGCCTGTGCCCGAGTGGCAAAAAATTGCCTGTGCGCTGGCCGCGCGCAAACGTCTGACGTTTATCACGGGTGGCCCCGGCACCGGAAAAACAACGACAGTCGTGCGTCTTTTGGCCTTGCTGCAAAGTCATGCCAATTTGAAAGGTACGCCACTTCGTATAGCACTCGCGGCGCCGACAGGCAAAGCGGCCGCTCGACTGAGCGAGTCCATCGCTTTGGCATTGACGGGTTTGCCCGAATCCATGGGGATCAACATTCCAGACAAGGCAGTCACCTTGCACAAGCTCCTCAACATCCGCCCGGATAGCCC
>CAIRGS010000189.1 GCA_903878125.1 uncultured Nitrosomonadales bacterium
CACGATGCCGAGCCGGTATCGCGAGCCTACCTTTGCTATCCAGACTGAGTTGTGCAGCTCCCTGAAACATTATCGCAACCCTGTGCTTGCTGACCCACAAAAACCCACTTTTCCCCACTACGCTTCACTATATTGAAAAAAATAGGCTGGGTCAAGCAATAAAACAATATTTTTCTTTGCGCGACAAGCAGTTAGAGCTGAAAGTTGATGTTGCAGTAATATCTTTAAAAAAGAATGGATTGCACAAAAATGCTAAAGCTATTTATGATATTTTTGCGGTTTGCGGGGTTGTCACGCCTGCGGAATTGGATAAGGTATTTGAGGTTGTTTTTGTTTCATTCGAACGAAAGCAAAAACTGGGTAGAAGCGTTCTTTTGGCAGTGATATTTTTTATGACGGCTTGTTTTTAGATGTGCCCTAAAGCCGTTTTCATCAAGATCATCAAATCAGGACAATTTATCGAAATTAAGTGAAGCCAGCCGATAAGCCGGGTTCTGTCGTGGACAGTCATTCCTCTAGGCGTTTCGTTACCTGACGCTCAAGCGACCTACCCGCAGGCGACGCGAGCCACGTCATTACCTGCCTATTTGGTCTTGCTCCAGATGGAGTTTACCGTGCCGTCCGTGTTACCACGTCCGCGGTGGGCTCTTACCCCGCCGTTTCACCATCGCCGTTTCCTTGCGGAACTTAGGCAGACTATTCTCTGTGGCACTTTTCATCACCTCACGGTGTCCGGCCATTAACCGGCATCTTGCTCTATGGAGCCCGGACTTTCCTCCCCGCCCATACTTGCGGACGCGGCGACTGTCTAGCCAGCTTCACGGCGATTTTACCACGGTGTTGAAATTCGTCTCGGGAAATAGATTCCAAGACTCATTCCAGGTTGGAAGAGGCTGGAGATATGAACATCTCAATACGTAGGTGAAATTACACTTGAGAGACAACTTGTGAAATAGCAATGCAGGCCATTTATTAATTGGCACGACTGTGTGGGGAAATTTTTGATGAATGCAAATAAAAATTTAATATAAAATGCTCAAAACCAGCTAGGAGAATCCATGAACTCAGTAAATTTTTATGTCGACGCTTGGTTTGCCCAAGGCGTATCTTGTGACAATCTTAAACAATACGAGGAGGCAATTGAGGCGTATCGGCAAGCACTGCGCCTTCAACCAGAGTATGCCGATGCTTGGTATAACCTGGGCATTACTTACGGCAATCTAAAAAAATACGGCTTGGCGATTTTGGCATATGAGGAAGCGGTGCGTATTGAGCCAGAGAAGGCCAGCGCATGGTTTAATCTGGGCGTGGCTTATTATTTCCAAGATAAGCGGGAAAAGGTGCGGGAAATTTACCAGGTTTTGCGCAAGCTTGATTTGACTATGGCAGAAGAGTATTCAAAAGCGGTATTTACTGAATTCAAGATAAGTCCTGGTTCACACTACAGTCCAGCGCCTGATATTTGATGTGCTGTACCAACACTTCGTGGGGATACCATTCTCTGCATCGGTGAAGTACCAATAGGCAATCTGTTAAAAAAGCTAACTGCCCAGATAGGCACGGCGTACGACATCGCTCCCCAGAAGATTGGCAGCGCTGTCGGATAATGTAATCAGACCGCTTTCCAGCACATAACCGCGATCCGCCACTTCGAGGGCAAGCTTCGCATTCTGTTCAACCAGCAGAATTGAAACACCCTGTGCGCAAATGTTGCGGATGGTTTCAAAAATTTTGACCACCATCATCGGTGCCAGTCCCATGCTGGGTTCATCCAGCATCAATAGTTTGGGACGGCTCATCAACGCACGCCCCAGAGCCATCATCTGTTGTTCGCCGCCGGACAATGTGCCGGCCAGTTGCATTTGGCGCTCGGCCAAGCGCGGAAACAATTGGTAGATGTGCTGCATATCCTGCGAAATGGAGAATTGGTCATTGCGGCAATATGCACCCATCTGCAAATTCTCTTTCACGGTTAGCCGCGCGAATACGCCACGTCCTTCAGGCACTAATACTAACCCTTCTTGTATAAGTTGATGTGTGGCGTAGTGTTGCAAAGATTTGCCGCAGTAATGAATGTTGCCTGCAGAGGGTTGTAGCAAGCCAGCTAACGCCTTAAGCGTGGTGGTCTTGCCGGCGCCATTGCTGCCGATGAGTGCGACCAGTTCGCCCGGTGCTACGTCGAGATCTATGCCTTTTAGTGCCTGAATGCCACCGTAGGCAACTTTCAGATTGCGTACCTGCAACAGTGATTTTGATTTAGATGCAATCATGGTTTGGTTATGCTAACAATTTGCAGCGTTAGTTTTTATGATTGGATTCCGGCTTGTGCAGGAATAATGGGCTCTGTTCCCAAATAAGCCGTGATCACTGCCGGATTGCATCGAATTTTTTCCGGCACGTCCTCGGCGATTTTTTTGCCGTAATCGAGAACTGCGACGCGGTCGCACAGACCGAGAATAAATTTTACATCATGCTCGATGAGCAACACCGTAATGCCGCTGGCGCGTATGGATAGTAATAATTTCTTCAGGCTTTCAGTTTCGGTAGCATTCATGCCTGCCGCTGGTTCATCCAGCGCAAGCAATTTTGGATCAGTAGCCAGTGCACGGGCAATCTCCAGCCTGCGTTGTTCGCCGTAGGATAGATTTTTGGCCAAAGTTTGGTGTGGTCGGTCTATGCCAACATAGCTCAGTAGGGTACGTGCACGCTGTACGATTGCATGTTCTTCGGCACGTGCGGTAGCGGTGCGCGTCAATGCCCCCCAGATGCCGCTGCTGGTGCGCATGTGACGACCAACCATGACGTTTTCCAGTGCGGTCATATTGGCGAACAAGCGGATGTTCTGGAAGGTGCGCGCAATTCCTGCGTGCGCTAAAACATGTGGTTTGCAGCGGCCGTCATACTCAGTGTTGTTAAACGTGAAACGCCCACTATCCGCCTGATACAGCCCAGTCAAAATGTTGAATAGTGTCGTTTTACCCGCACCATTTGGGCCGATCAAGCCATAGATTTCACCACGCCGAATGTGTAGCGAAATATCGCTCAGCGCAGATAGGCCACCGAAGCGTTTGGCTACGCCGGATAGCTCGAGTAAATTGACGTCGAATTCAATGGGTGTTGTCATGCACAAGTATCCTGTTACAGATGAGTCGCATCATTTTCGGAAACCAATTCGCGCCGGCGTTGGTTAGAGGGCCACAGTCCGGCAGGTCGCCATAACATGACTGTGATCAGCGCGAGTCCGAATAACAACATGCGCAAGCTTTCCGGGTCGATAAGTGTCTTGCCGAACAGTAGTTGCTGTGCCGGCCCCGAGCCGTGGCGTAAAGCTTCGGGCAATACTACCAGCAGTATGCCTCCTAACAACACGCCACTGATATTGCCCATGCCACCTAGGACTACCATGCATAACACTGTGATGGATTCAGTTAGGCTAAAGCTTTCCGGGCTGACAAAGCCTTGGAAACCAGCAAACAAGCCACCTGCCAAACCGCCGAAAGTTGCGCCCATGGCAAATGCCAGAAGTTTGATATTGCGTGTATTGATACCCATCGCTTCAGCCGCCACTTCGTCTTCGCGAATTGCCATCCAAGCGCGACCGATGCGAGAATCTTCCAAGCGTAGTGAAATAAAAATCACGAGTAATGTGAAGAGAAGGAACAGGTAGTAATGCAGATGCACAGAGGGAAAAGTGAGGCCGAACAATTCGTGCGTGTTGCCTAACGAGAATTCGCCGAAACGGATGGGGTCTATCATGCTGATGCCTTGCGGGCCATTGGTGATGTTAATCGGCGCGTTCAGGTTGTTGAGGAAGATACGAATGATTTCGCCAAATCCCAGGGTGACAATGGCAAGGTAGTCGCCGCGCAGGCGCAAAGTTGGCGCTCCCAGCAGCACGCCAAATATACAGGCCAGCAGTGTGCCCAGCGGCAGGACTATCCAAAATGGCAAATGCAAGCCTAATTGAGGCGAGCCGAGCAAGGCATAGCAATATGCTCCCACAGCAAAGAAGGCGATGTAACCAAGGTCGAGCAGGCCGGCATAACCGACTACGATATTCAATCCCAGCGCCAGCATAATGTATAGCAATGCGAAATCCATGATGCGCACCCAACCGCGCCCGAACAGTGCATCGGTAAAAAAGGGCAACGCCAGCAGCACAATGGCGAGCACGACAAACGCAATCCACGCGCCGCGCTTGTCCTTGGAGTACAGATGTTTAAGCACGTTCCGCAACACGCTCTCCCAACAAGCCGGATGGACGGAAGATCAGTACGGAAATCAGCACAAAGAAGGCAAATACATCTTGATAATGACTACCAAAAAAGCCACCACTGAGATCACCAATATAACCCGCTCCCAAGCTTTCAATTAACCCCAGCAGCAGACCGCCCACCATGGCCCCGCGCATGTTGCCGATGCCGCCCAGCACAGCGGCAGTGAATGCTTTGAGCCCCAGAATGGAACCCATGTAATAATGAACGATGCCGTAGTTAGCGCTGATCATGATACCTGCCACTGCGGCCAGCGCAGAACCCAGCATAAAAGTAATAGCAATCACACCGTTGATATTGACCCCCATTAGAACGGCAGCGGAGGGATTCTCCGCTACGGCACGCATTGCGCGGCCCAGACGAGAGCGATGCATCAACAGCAGCAAGCCCCCCATCATTCCCAGCGCTATCACTACAATAAGAATCTGCACTTCTGTAATGATTGCACCAGACAGCCGATGCAAATTGTTTGGCAGTAAAGATGGAAAAGAATGGTATTCGCGTCCCCAGAACATCATCGCCAGATTTTGCAGCACAATAGACACGCCAATGGCAGTGATTAAAGGAGCTAGACGTGGGGCGTTGCGCAATGGACGGTAGGCGATGCGCTCGATGCCGTAACCTAAAGCCATGCAAACCACAATCGAAATTATCAGGCTGATCAGTAATATCATCAGCGGCGGCAAGCCAGAACCGATGAGTAACTGGATCACTGACATCGCCACCATTGCCCCTACCATCACCACTTCGCCATGTGCGAAATTAATCAGGCCGAGAATGCCGTACACCATGGTGTAACCCAAAGCAACCATGGCATACACGCTGCCTTGCACGAAGCCGTTGACGATTTGTTGTAGCAAAGTGTCCAAAGGTTACTCACAAACAAAAAACGACACGCAAAGTGTCGCTTTATTTTTCAATCCAATCGTCATCAATGCGCGGATATCGAGGTTTTTCCGCCCATGGTTTGCAGCGGTTGCCACTTGCCATGCTGAACTTGGTACAGTGTCACCGAGCTACCCTTAATGTCGCCCTTTTCGTCGAAGGCGATGTTCGCGGTCACGCCACTATGGGTAATCTTGGCGAGTTCGGGCAGGTATTTCGCCGGATCGGCTGAAGCGGCTTTTTGCATCGTGGCGATCATCACGTTAACCGCATCATAACCATAGGGTGCATACAGCTGAATGGGTTGTTTATATTTTGCTTCATAGCGTTGGGAGAAGTCTTTGCCGCCTGGCATCTGTTCCAGTGGTACCCCAGGCAGTGAAGCATAAACTCCATCGGCGGCAACGCCAGCCAGCTCAATAAATTTGGGCGTGTGCCCACCATCACCCATTACAAACTTAACATTTAAACCAAGTGCCTTGAGTTGTTTGGCCATTGGGACGCCCTGTGGATCCACGCCGCCAAAAAATAGCAAATCGGGGTGTTTGCCCTTGATGGAGGTCAGAACAGCAGTGAAGTCTACTGCTTTGTCAGTGGTGTATTCACGCGCTATGACCTGCGCACCATTGGCTTTTACAGCTTTGATGAATTCGTCTGCCAGTCCTTGGCCATAGGCAGAGCGATCGTCTATAACTGCGATTTTCTTTGCATTTAAAGTGTTCACTGCGAATTCGCCCAGTGCCTTGCCTTGCTGCCCATCGTTGGTCATCACGCGAAAGGCAGTTTTAAGGCCTTGGGCGGTGTAACTTACTGCCGTTGCGGAAGGGGAAATCTGGGGGATGCCGTTATCGCTGTAGATCCTGGAAGCCGGAATAGAGGTGCCGGAATTGAGATGGCCGATCACGCCATTCACTTTTGCGTCTATCAGCTTTTGTGCCACGATCGTAGCGGTTTTCGGATCCGCTTGGTCATCCTCGCTGATTAGTTCAAAATGTGCTTTATGTCCGCCAATGATGACCCCCTTGATGTTGGCATCATCTATCGCCATGCGTGTACCGTTCTCATTATCCTTGCCGAGATGCGCTTGTGGTCCGGTAAGCGGGGCGGACGCTCCGATTTTTACCACCAACTCATCGGCAGCACGGGAATTAACTGCCGGGCTTGCGGGAGAAGTGGCTGGAGTTTCTGATTTACCGCAGGCAACCAACGCGGCGGCAAACAAGATAGCTAAGGGCAGGGACAGGCGCTTATAGGACATAGGAAATTTGTAACAGAATTAAGACTGACCGGATTATCCGTAGCCCATTCTCCCTTGTCAATTTAGCGGCTTGTTTTGTATGGCGCAATATTACTTCGCCAAACCCAACACGAATTTGACCAACTGCCGGATTTCGACCTGATTGGTGCCATTCGGGTCATTAGGAGGCATGGTTATGGAGGTCCATTTACCGGAACCACCCTTGGATACTTTCATTACCAGCCCGTCTTCCAAGTTATATTCTTTGTCGCCATAGGTATACTTGGCCGTTCCTTTATATTTTCTGGATACTTCCATCCATGAGGGGCCAACCACCCTTTTGTCGATGTCGTGGCAATTATCGCAACCATTCTTTTTGGCGAGTGCGGGTATCCCGCTTGCCAAGGCACTACCGCCAAGCATCAAACCCATGGCAACAAGAATATTCATTATTATTATTCTCATATTGATCCCCTAACGATAGCGGCAAGCATAAAAAAAGGCGGACCGGAAGGCCGCCTTTAACATCCACTAACACTGAGAGTGTTTAGATTTTACCTGCTTTAACAGCAGCAAAAAGTGCTTCTGCCGCTTCATCTTCGTGGCCCTTAATATTGGAGTTAAACATTCCTGTCATAACGGCTGCTTGAGCTTTCCATTTATCGTTGGACGCAGCCACTTTACGATCTTCCACTTTAAAGCCCGACTTGAAAACCCCTGCCAGTGTTTTCGCGTCGCCATACGCCTTTGCAACTGTAGCCCAATCAGGCCCTACTTTATCTTTGCCAACTTCATGACAAGTCTTGCATGTGCTGGTTGAGAAGCCACCAGCCATTGCGCTACCTGCGACCATCAGACCTGCTGCTACAAACATGCTAACGATGATAGATTTCATTTTATTAAGCTCCATTATATTAAGTTTTCCTACAATTAAACTATTAGACATTGCTGCCTATGCCATTTTAACCAACTCTACCTTGTTTGCAAACTGTAAAGCACTAGGCAGTGTTGACAATAACGCGTATCGCTAACCGGTTGTTGACAAAATCAGCTTCAGAGAAGCAAGTTCCATTTGCTGCATGTCAGAAATAGGTGCGAAATTAAATCACGTATAATCACTGTTCTTAAAATTATCATTAATCCTCGCTCAGCATGCTCACTCATCCCCAGTTCGATCCTGTAGCCATTCACATTGGCCCCCTTGCAGTGCACTGGTACGGATTGATGTATTTGCTGGCCTTTATGCTATTTCTATGGCTGGGAAAATTGCGCGTTCGCACCCTCAATCGCCCTGGATGGGATGACAAATTGATGGATGATCTACTGTTTTACGGCATTCTTGGTGTCGTGTTGGGTGGGAGGTTGGGCGAGGTGCTGTTTTACAACCCCAGTTATTATTTGTCTCGACCGCTTGAAATTCTCGCGGTTTGGCAGGGTGGTATGTCTTTCCATGGTGGTTTCCTTGGTGTACTGGTGGCGATGGCTCTTTTTGCACGCCAGCACAAACTTGCCTGGTTGCAATTGATGGATTTTATAGCTCCCTTGGTGCCGCTGGGGCTGGGCGCAGGACGCATCGGCAACTTTATTAACGCTGAATTATGGGGGCGGCCTACAGATGCGGCTTGGGGGATGGTGTTCCCCAACGTGGATGATTTGCCGCGCCACCCCTCTCAGCTTTATGAATTTGCATTGGAAGGGTTGGCCTTGTTTGCGCTTATGTGGCTATATTCGCGCAAGCCGCGTCCAGTAGGCGCTGTATCTGGTTTGTTCTTGGTCGGTTATGGCAGCTTCCGCTTCTTGGTCGAATATACACGTAACCCAGATGACGGCATATTTGGCCTAATGAGTTTTGGTATTAGCATGGGCCAATGGCTCAGTCTGCCAATGGTGATTGCGGGACTAATGTTAATAACATGGGGGCAGCGGAAATCGGCTAAGCCTAAATAATGTCATTTGCTCTTACATGATTCGACGTCTGTGAATTTTTTCGGTGGGCGCTCGAGTCCAGCTTGAGGATATTTTAGGGCGCCTGTAAAATATTTTCCACCAATCGCAAGCAAAGATGAGATTTTGTTTGTGTTACAGATGTGACATAGACAAAAGTTATTGGTCATGAAAAAACCATATAAGTAAAGCACGTAATATTTTGTTTATATGTGCTTTTTTGTGTACAAATTGGCGTGATAAACTTTGTGCTGTTAACTTTAGTTATTTTGTACTGTTGACTTTATTTTTCAAACTGGACATTATGACGTCGGTTTATCGTATCTATGCCTTGCGGATTGATCTGCACCAAAGTAAGCATGTAAATGCTTAAGCGATATACGTCGTTTTAAATTACCTGTTGTAAATGTGATATGCATGTCGATGTTGTCCCGGTCGGCTGTCTAATTGTTTGTTGGGGGAGCTACTTACGATGTATTGTTTTTTACGTTTGTCCGTTCTGCTTGTTGGATTGATTGTGTCCGCTGGCAGCTATGCCGTTAATGCGGCGCAGCCCCTCACTACAGCTGACGACTTGGGTCCTAAAGTCGAGCAGCCAATTGAGTTTCCCCATGATCGCCACGCTGGTGATGCCGCAAAAGGCGGTATGCAGATAAATTGCATGTACTGCCATACTTATGCGCGTCGTAGCATTGTGGCAGGCATTCCGCCGTTGCAAAAATGTATTGGTTGCCATCAAAGCATCGAGTCAGTCCGGGAAACTCCGCGTATCAAGAAACTGTTCGAATATTGGGAAGCTAAAAAAGCAGTGCCTTGGAAAAAGGTGCATGACCTTCCTGATTTCGTGCGCTTTAACCACGAGCGTCACATCCAGCGTTTTGTTTTCGCGCAGAATAAGCCGGTGCAGGAGGCTTGCGGTTATTGTCACGGCGATGTAAAAACAATGACGGTCGCGCGTCGCCAAAAGCCACTCTCCATGGGCTGGTGTGTGAGCTGCCATCAGAAAGATCATCCAGTAGATGCAACATCCACAAAGACGACTCACGGCCCGAACGACTGCTGGCAGTGTCATAAGTAATCGGCGCGTTCACAAGATAAAGATTTCCAAGGGGTGTCAGCAATGATTGAAAATAGTTTTAATCGGCGAGGTTTTCTGAAGGTGCTAGGGTGGGGTGGTGCGACGGTCGCGTTAAGCGGGTGTGGCAATACTTCAGTTGAGGATGGAAAGGAATTTGTAACTTCCTATGTCCAGACGGCAGACTACATCATTCCTAGTATTGGCACATACTTTAACTCGACTTGTGCGCAGTGTGATGCTGGGTGCGGCATTATGGGGCGAGTGCGAGAAGGTCGCGTGCTTAAGCTGGAAGGCAATCCAAAATCCCCCATTAATAATGGCAAAATGTGCGGTTTAGGGCAGGCCGGAGTACAGGCGCACTACAACCCAGATCGTATCCGAGAGCCGCTGTTGCGCACTGGCGATAAAGGCGAGGCGATAACATGGGAAAAAGCACTGGCGTTAATCAACGAAAAGGTTGGTGGTGTGAAAGCAGAGAATGTCGCCTTCTTGACAGGTGGTGTTAGCGGACACGTCAAAGCATTATTGAAAAATTATTTAGATGCGCTCGGCTCTGGTCATCATTATGTTTATGAGGCCGTTGCACCGTCAATTATGCGTGCAGCTAATAAAAAGGCTTATGGCATAGAAATGCCGCGACTACATCTGGACAAGGCCAAGGTCATCGTTTCATTCGGAGCGGACTTCCTCGGCGCATGGATTTCACCGGTGCATTTTTCCCAACAGTATGCTCGGTTCCGCAAGGCTGATAAAGGCGAGCGCGGGGTGCTGGTACAGGTTGAATCCAAGATGACATTGACTGGTGCGAATGCGGATCGCTGGTTGGCTATACGTCCTGGTACTGAAGGCATCTTCGCGCTGGGATTGATTAATGCGCTAGCTGCTGCAGGGGTGTCTGTCCCTGGAGATGTAGTCGCTGCTGCAAAGGAGTACACCGTAGATCGTGTGAGCAAAGATACCGGTGTGTCTGCTGAACATATAGGCAAGCTTGCCGCGTTACTAAAAGAGCGCAGCCCTAGCTTAATAATTGCCGGTAGTGCTGTCGAGGGCTATGCTCACGGTTCGCAGAATGCCACTGCTATCGCATTGTTGAATCAAGTATTGGGCAACGTTGGTAAGACGGTAGAAGCGCCATCCAGTGTTCCGTTTCCGCAAATGGCGCCAACTGCTGGCAACCGCTTTGCGTTACAGGCACTCAATGACAATATGGCGCAAGACAAGGTTAAAGTGCTCTTTAGCTATGGTGCAAACCCGGTGTTCACCGCACCTGCTTCCATGAAGCTGAAAGAAAACTTAAAGAAGGTACCGTTCAAGGTGGTTTTCGCTCATTACATGGATGAAACCGCAGTAGAGGCCGATTTGGTGCTGCCGTTGAATTCAGCTCTGGAGGACTGGGCAACAGCGATGCCGGAATATATTGCCGAAGGTGCGCAGCTGAATATTCAGCAACCGCTGATGGAAAAGTTGTACCCCGGTACGCTTGGCATGGGCGACATCCTGCTTGCGTTGCTCAAGCAACGCCGGCCAGATGAATACAAAGGCTATGAAGATTTTTATTCTTACTTGCGCAGCGCAATGGTATCGATCAAGGGTGCGTTGGGTGGTGCGAATGAGGATGATGATACATTTTGGGATACCGCTCTAAGCCGTGGTGTGGTCAAGTTGGGGGGTGCATCTGTCAATATATCAAGCAATGCATCTGCCAAAGGTTTGGTGGTACCCGCCCCGTTTGTGGAAGACAGTGCGTATCCATTGCACCTGATTCCGGCAGTGAGTGCCAGCATGCGTGATGGTCGCAATGCCAATGAACCATGGTTGCAGGAATCGCCGGATCCATTGACTACTATCGTGTGGGATAGTTGGGTAGAGATGCATCCCAAGACCGCCGCCAAGTTGGGCATTGTAGAAGGTGATATTGTCGAAGTGGCTTCAAAAAGCGGCGCTATTAAGGCGCAGGTCTATGTGTTTACCGGTATTCATCCTGATGCAATTTCAGTGCCGTTGGGCTACGGCCATGAGGCAATGGGACGTTATGCAAAGGGTGTCGGTGTTAATGCTTTCAAGATCCTTGATCCAGTTTTCGACAAGGAAACCGGAGAGTTGGCAATGCATGAGACGCGCGTTAAAGTCAGCAAAGCTGGGCAACGTGTGGTCATAGTTAAAGATGAAGGCCCTGCCGGTGGCAATCAGATGGGTAGAAAAATCGCGGTTAGGATGTCATCTAGTAAAGTGAATCTTTCGGAGGAGGTGTAAAAGGTGTCCATTACCAATTTATTAGAAAACTGGTCTGACTTCCGCCAACAGCACCCGTCGGACGACAGGCCGCACCGGGAATACAAATGGGCGATGAGCATAGACTTGGATTCATGCACCGGCTGTAATGCCTGTAGCGTGGCATGTTATGCAGAAAACAATCTGCCCGTGGTTGGCAAGGAGAAATTTGCACATGGGCATTCCCACCATTGGATACGTATCGAGCGTTACTGGGATAATGATGGACGCGAATTTGCTGATCAGGGGGCGCAGTTTTTGCCCATGCTGTGCCAGCATTGCGAGTCTGCACCTTGCGAAACCGTATGTCCTGTTGGTGCTACCAATCACACGGCGGATGGTTTGAACTCGCAGGTTTACAACCGCTGCGTCGGCTCGCGTTACTGTAACGCAAACTGCCCGTATAAGGCCCGATACTTCAACTGGTATAACTATCCGACCACTGACAATGTGTGGCCGGAGCCGATGAACCAGCAGCTCAATCCAGATGTGACCGTACGCAGCAAGGGTGTGATGGAAAAGTGCTCATTCTGTGTGCAGCGATTGACAGTCGCCAAGAGCGATGCACGTACCAAAGGGCGAAGTGTACTTGATGGTGAAGTACAGACTGCCTGCCAGCAAGTCTGCCCGACTGGAGCTATATCTTTTGGTAACTTGGTCGATCCAGAGGCCAAGGTTGGTAAACAATGGAAGCAGCAACAGGTTGAACTGAATAAGGATAAACAAGCAAAGGACGCAACAGAATCGGCCGCCAAGCTTCGTGGTTATCGTATTTTGGAAGAGTTGCGCACTTATCCCTCAGTGATGTATCTGGAGCAGTTGCGAGAAAGCGCTATTTAAGCCGCACGATGGGGATCGCCACGTGGGAAATGGCACTGGAGTTACTTTCACGCAGGTACAAGGGGAGGAAATAGAATAATGGAAAAAGATATACGCGAAGATATAGCTTGGGCACAGATTAACAAAGATGTGCTCAAGAGTTTGGAAAGTCCAAGAAGGATGTACTGGGTGATATTGCTCATCGCACTTGCCATGATAGGAGTGGCGGTGGGGTGTGAAATTTACCAGTATACGGGCGGCATGGGTGTTTCCAATAAAAACAATTCCCATGTATGGGGTTTGTACATCGCCACCTTCATTTTTTGGATAGGCATGAGCCATTCCGGAACTTTGCTATCGGCGATTCTGCATTTAATGCATGCTGATTGGCGTAAGCCGATCTACCGTTTTGCCGAGGCAATGACAACCTTCTCATTGATGACGGCAGGCTTGTTCGTTATGGTGCACTTGGGCCGATTATGGCAGGTCTATTATGTGATGCCTTACCCTAACGAGCGATGGGTCTGGCCAAACTTCCAGTCGCCGCTTGTATGGGATATGTTCGCGATTGCTACCTACTTAAGCTCTTCTGTCCTATTTCTTTATGTTGGTATGATTCCTGATTTGGCAATTTGCCGCGACAATATTCATGCGGGCTGGCGTAAGAAGTTGTACACAGTGATGTCACTTGGCTGGGAAGGAACTGATCGCCAGTGGCGCAACTTCCGAATCACATATCTAACGATAGCTTGCTTCCTGATTCCGCTGGCAGTTTCCGTTCATTCCATCGTGGCTTCTGACTTTGCTATGTCGAATATGCCGGGCTGGCACGTAACATCGTTCCCGCCATACTTTGTTGCGGGTGCCTTGTATTCCGGTTGTGCGGCGATCATCACGCTTTTTATTATCTTGCGATATGTGTTCAGATTTGAAGAGTACATGACGTTGCCTATAATGAAGAAGCTGGTACGTCTGACTTTTGCTATTGCAATGGTGTGGACTTACCTCAATCTAATTGAGTTCGCTTCAGTATGGTATGGGCATGACCAGACAGCTAAGGATCAATTAATTTTTAAGGCTACCGGCCCTTATGCACCATTCTTCTGGGCAATGATTTTCTTCGGGTCCATTTTGCCATTAATGCTTGCCTTTAAGCGTATTCAAACCCATCTTCCGATATTGTTCGTAGTGTCGATATTGCTCAACGTGGGTATGTGGCTAGAGCGTTGGATGATCATTGCACCGAGTTTTGCGCACGGTCACTATCCTTGGACTTGGGATCATGATCAATGGCCAAGTTTAGTGCAGTGGGGCATCGTGTTTGGTAGCTTTGGTTGGTTCACTTTATTGTTTATGGTGTTCTGCAAGGTATTCCCATCTGTTTCAATGTATGAAGTTAAAGAAATGGTGTATCACCGCAGCCTAGCACTGAAGCACAAACCTGCTGTGAAGGGAGAATACTAAATGAGCAAACGTCATTTACTAGCACTATTTAACGACTTTGATGAAGCCGTGGCTGCAATCGGCGAATTACGAGCGGCCAATATCAAGGGGTTTGACATGGACGACTTGATACTAAAGTCGCCCATTGAGCATCCTGAAGTTGAAGCAGTGTTGGGCGATAAGCCAGTCAATGTGCAATGGTTTACTTTGATTGGAGCCTGTATGGGAGGGTTGCTAGCTTTCTTCCTTGTCGCGAGCGCGCAGGCCAACTTCTTCTCTCAAATTAAAGGTGGTAAACCAATTGTGCCATTGCCGCCTGATTTCGTCTTGACGTATGAAATGTTTATTCTCGGTGGCGTATTTATCACCGTCTTGGGTTTCTTGATTTGCGCAGGCTTGCCGGCTAAACGGTCTTCATTATATAGCGCCAAAGTATCGGAAGACCAAATTGGAATTTTGGTGAAAGGGGATGAGTCGGCACTAGCAGCTTTCAAGACGATTTTTATCAAGCATAAAGCACTTGAGATTCAGGAAGAGGCGGGAAAATGATGAGATTATCCTTGGCAGTAGTATTGCTGTTGGCACCTGCGATGGCGCAAGCGTGGCCATGGTCGGACGACATGGCGAACCAGATTAGTATTAAACCACAGGAAAGCGTGGATTTAAAAAATCCTGGAATGAAGCCATATCCAAAACATTCTGTTCCAATTCCTGGTACTACATCCTTGGTGAAGGATCAGGGGGCTGCAGAAAAGCAGTCGAACCCTATTCCTGCAGACGACAAGTCAGTGGCGCTTGGCGGGAGGCTTTTTCAAATTTATTGTACTCCTTGTCACGGATATTCTGGCAAGGGCGATGGATTGGTTGGAGCAAAATTAATACTAAAGCCGTTTGACTTGACAGCTGAACAAACAAAAGGCCGGACTGATGGTTTCATCTGGGGCTACATGACGTTCGGCGGTGCAGTTATGCCATCGTATGCAAATGATCTGTCAGTTAACGAACGCTGGAATGTGATCAACTATGTACGCAAGGTACTGCAAAATGGGCAACCTGCCGTGGCGGTAACGCCTGCAGCCAAATAAGGGAGTGCAGCAAATGATTTCGTATAGCAATTGGTCAGTTTTGACAGCTAGCTTTTTAGTGGTACTTTATCTTGCGCTGGGGGGGGTGACATTGAGTGCGGTGTTGCACTTGGTGGGCGCCCAATGGCGCTACGAAATTCGTCGAATAGCGGTATCCTTGTTTGCGCTTTTCCCGCTGGCATTTGTATTGCTGATAATACTATTGGTTGGTGGTGAAAACACCTTCCCATGGTTGAGCACGTCCGCCGAGCATGGGCATCATTTGCCCGCTTGGCATAACTACACTTTTTTGGTGGCACGCCAAGTGCTCGGATTGTTGGCAGTGATGACGATTTTTTGGGTGTTTATCAAGCGACAGGAGGTGAGTGATCGCAGCAAGGAAGATCAACAAAGCTTTCATAAAATTGCTAATTGGATCCCTTATACTTATGTGTTATACGGCACTATGGTAGCGTGGGACTTTGAGATGACACTTGTGCCATCATGGCACAGTGCGATTTACGGCATGCAGCATTTTATTAGCAATTTCAATATGTTCATGGCCTTCTTGGTGACGTGGATTTACGTATTGAATACGCGCGGCAAATTGGTGCGCCCAGTTGATGATTATATTTACAATTATCTCGCACAGATGATGTTCGCATTTACTTTACTATGGGTATATACTTTTTTTGCACAATATTTAGTCATCTGGTATCCAAATCTTCCAAACGAAGTGGATCGCGTGATGGGGATGCAGAATGGTGACTACAGCGTACTATGGTGGTCGATGATAGTTCTAAAATTAATTATTCCATTTACTGTGCTGGCCATGAGAGCATCACGGCACTCACCGCCTATTATTTTGACAGTAGCTGCTAGTATTATTGTCGGCACGCTGTTTGAAAGGTATATCTGGATATCTGGCGTAAACGGTACTGGCACTATGCCGTTGCTTGCCGTTCTTGTTATTACTCCGATACTGGCCGTTACAGGTTTCCTGTTGGTGCGTCGCATGATGGCCCGTAACCATCTGATAAAAGTGTGAGCCGCGCCATGATGACGCTTTACTCGGGAACAACAGACCCGTTCAGTCAGCGCTGCCGTATCGTGTTATATGAAAAAGGAATGGATTTCCAGATCATTGATGTTGACGTGTTCAACAAACCCGAAGATCTCGTGATAATGAATCCATATAACACGGTGCCAGTACTGGTTGAGCGCGACTTGGTGCTGTGTGAGTCCAATATAATTAACGAATATATTGACGAGCGATTCCCGCATCCACAGTTGATGCCTGCCGATCCGGTAATGCGCGCACGCGCACGTCTATTTTTACATCGCTTCGAAAGTGAGATGTTCTGCCACATTGGTGCATTGGAAAGTGGAGTGCAAAAAACCGCAGATAAGGCGCGCCTATCAGTGAGCGACAGCCTGACTCAGATTGCCCCGATTTTTGCCAAGCAAAAATTCATGCTGAATGATGAATACTCCATGCTCGACGTCGCAATCGCCCCATTACTATGGCGATTGGAATATTATAATATTCAACTTGCCAAGGAGGCTGCGCCACTGATGAAATATGCTGAGCGGTTATTTTCGCGTCCAGCGTATATTGAAGCGATGACAGCGGCCGAAAAGGCGATGCGAAAGTGAGTGGATTTTCCACAAAGCCATATTTGATACGTGCGATTTATGACTGGTGTTCTGACAGCACTTTAACTCCTTATTTGGCAGTTAAAGTGGATGAGCAGACGAGAGTGCCAAAAGCTTATATTAAAGATGGCGAAATTGTGATTAATCTTAGCATGGATGCAGTGCGTAACCTGCATATTGGGAATGATGAAATTACCTGCGGTGGGCGCTTTGGAGGTGTGTCGCATGGACTGGTAGTGCCGATAACTGCTGTTATTGGTATTTTCGCCAAGGAAACGGGGCAAGGACTTGTATTTCAGGGAAATGACTCCGTACCAACACTTCCAACTGATAGTGCACCAGATAAAACCAATCTACCTGGCAAACCTCGGCTCAGAGTAGTTAAATAAAACTTTCCCAGTCGTATTTTACTCTTTATTCCTCCAAGTAATTTGAGCTATGAAGGTTTCTTACCCGCTCCTTGTGGTGGAGCTTAGCTGATGCCAGCTAATTGTATGAGCGCAGTCGTTGCCCCACCGCTTGTGGCGAGGGTGCTGTATATTTCACTTGCTGTTTAAGAGCCTGAGAAATAATCATATATTTTCAGCGCTACCATGGCAGATTGCGACGGTTCATAGGTGAGAATGTGCCAATCGTATGGCGTCTCAGTGCCAAAAAATCTTGCTTTTCAAAAGTGAGCAGGCCATTTTCACAGTCACCTCCCACGAAATAATGCGTGTCAAGGTCAAGGAAATAATTCACTGGTAAAGTGCTCGCTGATTCCAGAGTTCATTGTAGTTGTTAGTGCCCTTCGCTCCCAAAATGGATAGATCACCACCGCCAGCAGTTTTTCCCCAAGCAAAAATCGTGCCATCTGGCAGGACGAAAGCAGTATTTTGTTTTTGATGAGTGGGCGTTAGCTGTAAGAAGTCACCATAGACAAAGCTGGCTTGTTCACCATGCTTTGCCAATGCTTGACCCAACACGGGAGTAGCAGTGTTTGACAATGGAGTGATGCCATAGTATTGATTCTTTACGTTTTCAACAATTTGCTCAATGGCATAAAGCAATGCTGGGTTATTTGGCTTAGAAAATATCACTGCCGTCATGCAAGCCCAACACGTGCCGGTAAACTTTTGGATTTCCCGAAAGGCCAATAAATCAATGTGATTTGCTAATTTAATGGAAGTGTGCAAACGAATGCCCATGTAAAATACCATCCGCCAATTGCATGGAGCAAGCAATAGCGTCCAAGATCAGCTTTGTTGGAATAGGAGCGTAAGCTGTCATAAGCTTTCACCACGCTTTCATCAAAATGTTCTTTAATAAACTCTCGCAGCTCTTCATTGTTGAATCGCTTGTAATCATCAATGGGGAATCCATTTTTGATGGTGCCGTTCAAAAGTTGCAAAACTTCTGGCACTTCATTGCCACCGTCGTCAGTTAAAAAGATTTGTGAAATTTGCATGATAATTAACCCACTTTAACGGGAGCGACAAAGTCCTTTAAGGCCGGCTTGTTTGTTTCTCATTAAGCACATCATTTACAGTCCGCAACATTTTTTTAGTAATGACGGGCCAGGTGAATTGATTTCATGGATGCGCTTATAGCACCATTGGCCATCAATTTTTAAGGCATTTCGATCTTGGTAGTAATACTTAAGAATGTCAGCCACGCTGTCAGGATCAGGCAGCAAGCGCTCCAGACCATAGTTCCTATCAGTTTCGGCGCCATTACATGCTACTCGTGGAACATCATTGAAAATCTCTTTTAAGATTGTATGGTCAGGCACCACTTGCGCTGTGTTGGTGGCGACCTGTAGCCGGTCATCGCTGCTAATTTATGCTGGTTATCTCCTGCCAAATGGCCGTTTGCACAAAACAAATCACACCCTCGCGGACAGCATTGATACTTGCATTTTTGCCATGGCTTTCTGTTCAATCTGGCGTATGCGCTCGGCTGAAACACCAAACTCATGTGCGAGATCGTGTAGCGTAACAGTGTTTCCCTCGCGAAGCCAACGCGCTTCAATGATGCGACGGCTGCGTTCGTCCAAGTTCGCTAGTGCGCGTGTTAAGCCAGTGCTTTGTTGCATTTCAAGTTGTTTGTGCTCAAGGACGCAAGATGGCTCGCTATCCGCAGCAGAGGCTAAGTAAGTAATAGGCGCATAGCTATTATCATCCTCGTCGTTTGTAGCTGGCTCCAGCGCCACTTCGTGGCCATTGAAACGAGCTTCCATTTCTAATACTTCGCTTGTGCTGACCTTTAGCTTTTGTCCAATTAAACTGGCTTCTTGCGGTTTGAGTGATCCCAACCCCTGCTTCATGCTACGCAAATTGAAGAACAGCTTGCGTTGAGCCTTTGTGGTTGCAATCTTGACAAGGCGCCAGTTGCGCAGAATATATTCATGCATCTCAGCGCGTATCCAGTGCAGTGCAAACGATACCAGCCGCACGCCATGATCTGGGTCGTAGCGTTTGACTGCTTTCATCAGGCCGATATTGCCTTCTTGAATTAAGTCAGCTTGAGGTAGGCCATAACCTGCATAGCCGCGCGCCACGCTCACTACTACTCGCAGGTGCGAAACGATAAGCTGGCGTGCCGACTCCAAGTCGTTATCGCGGCTGAAGCGGATTGCCAAGTCTAGCTCCTCATCTTGCGTGAGTAAGGGGAAACGATTTACTGATTGTATATATCGATCTAAGCTACCCACTGCCAAGGGGGTTGGCAACGTCAATGTTTGATTCATTATCATATCCTCCTAATTTTTGATTTTAGCACTCAATACCACCGAGTGCCAAATCGTCTTGTAGATTAAATTGGCGAGCATTTTGCCCTGTTCCTGATTACGGCAGGTTTATTTGTTTTTCACATGCAATCTTAGTGGACACTTTCACATTCATATTAAGGATTATCTGCCCCTCAATCAGTAATGCTTGTACGATGCGCGGAAAGTTGAGATAGTTAATGTGTGTGCACTACATCCAAAACGCAGGGTCATGATTCGACGATGGGTTAGTGATGATGACGGATTTACAAGTACGCACTTCTTCTGCGGAGTTTGAGTAAAGTGGTGTGCGAAACTGCAAGGAGACCGACAAGGTCTCTTGTTCGAATGATGGAAATGTGCAAATCGATTAGAAGGGTGGGTCGGATTCGTCGATTTTGTGGGATGGGGGGGCGGTGAACGTGTGGCGCTGGCAGGTTAACTGTTGCGTTATTCAAAGTCGATAGCGATCCAGATTGGCTGGCCTAGATCATCTGGCAGTTCGACTATGCCCAGTGGTTGCTCCAGTGACCAGGTATCATTAGATGACAAAGGGAATGCTGCGCTGCAACCTTGACTGCAAAAGCCATGGTGTCATATGCTCCAACTAAGACCTGACTCTCAATATCCATGCGTAATATACGCCGCGTGAAAGTATGTTAGCAGCTGACTCTAAAAATATTTCATGATTCGTGGAAAACATCAGAACCTGCTCCGGCAATCTATAAGTCATTGTTCGTTCAATGATGGCATGCATTTAATTCGCCGGACTCCGCTGATGCCAACCTACATAACAGTGATGATCGCATCAATTTACGAAGCTTTGTGTTGGATAGGTAAGTTGAAAAATGGCATAAGCTTGATCTATATCAAACCGACTTTATATTATCCGCGTAGATTCGCGATAATTCACTGCCCGATTTTTGCCTTCATAAAAATCTGTGTATTCAGGGAGTGACTGATGTGGCATATACTGAAAAAATTAGTTTTTGCGGCATGAATATTGTTTGTTTTTTGTTTCAACTTAAAAGTGGTGAATGAAAATTACTCGGATTGAGGTCTTAACAAAAGCCGAGAAAATAATTTAATTTAAATTAACATAGGGGTGACTAAATGATGGAAATTAAGAATAACATTGGCAGGCGCAGCTTTCTAAAGCTGTCCGCCACCGCTGGACTAGCTGTAATGGCCAATAACGCCTTTGCAGCTTCACCATTTCTGAAGCCGTATGTAGTTGACAACCCTCTAAAGTCCTACCCGAATAGAGACTGGGAGAAGGTTTACAGGGATATGTTCCACGTTGACAGCGAATTTATATTCCTGTGCGCGCCAAATGATACGCACAACTGCCTCCTCAAAGCCCACGTAAAGAATGATGTTGTTATCCGCATCTCGCCGTCATACGGCTACGGAGATGCCGAAGATATGGACGGAAACCGTTCCAGTCACAGATGGGAGCCACGTATCTGTAACAAGGGCATGGTTATGAACAGAAAAGCTTATTCTGACAGAAGGCCAAAAGGCGCGATGGTTAGAACCGGCTTCAAGGCATGGGCAGATGCGGGATACCCACGGACTGGAGCAAACGGCTTCCCGGACCAAAAATATCTGCAACGCGGAAAAGAGCCATTTATCAAACTGCCATGGACTGAGGCTTACGCGTTGGCAGCGGGCGCGCTGGAGAACATCGCCAGGACATATTCTGGTGACAAAGGCGCAGCGCTGCTCACCAGGCAAGGTTATGACCCAGAGATGATTGCATCCATGCACGGATGTGGCGTAAAAACCATGAAATTCCGGGCAGGTATGGCCGCTCTTGGCGTTATGAGAATATATTCGATGAAGAGATTTGCACAAGGACTGGTTCTTCTGGACGCCTATGTAAGAAACTTGGGGCCGGATGAAGCGAGTGGTGCAAAGGTACTGGACAGCTATTCCTGGCATACCGATCTGGCGCCTGGATGCCCTATGGTTTCAGGTCACCAGATGTTGGATTATGAGTTCATGGTATATGAACATGCCAAGCTTATTGTATTCTGGGGTAACAACTTCGTTTGTACCAAGATGCCGGATCTTCATTGGGTCAGTGAGTCCAGGCTCAAAGGATGCCATATTGTCGACATCTCCATCGATTACCACGCGACATCCAACAAGGCAGATGACGTAATCATTCTTCGCCCTGGTACGGATCCCGCTCTTGGTCTTGGCGTGTGCCATCACCTCATAAAGAACAACCACTATGACGAGAACTATCTGAGAGCCAATACAGATATGCCTCTGCTGGTCAGAACGGATAACTGGAAAAACCTGAAGGCATCGGACATCATCGCTGATTACAAGCTCGCTGATCTTACGCACCATCTGAAGGTGATGAAGGCAGGCGAACATCCAACGATGCCACCGGCGTTTCAATCTACAGCCTTTGTTGCAGAAGACGTTCGTAAGTTCTGGGGCGACAACGTAGTATGGGATAAAAAGACAAACAAAGCCGTTCCTCTTACCAGGGATGAATGCGGAGCGCGTTATGCTGCGAAGGGTGTTGAATCAGCATTGACCGGCGAGTATGAAGTTACCCTGGTTGATGGAAAGAAGATCAAGGTTGTGCCTGTGTTCCAGCTGCAAAAAGAATACCTTGAGGAATTCACTCCAGAGAACACATCAATCATGACTGGCGTTCCGGTGGAAGCAATTGTTGACCTGGCCAACCTGTTCCACAAACACAGAGGGCAAGGAATCATCAGCACTGGCGCGGGAACCAATCACTACTTCAATTCAACCCTGAAGGATCGTGGTTTCATGCTGTTGTCGGCACTGAGCGATAACGTTGGCCATATTGGAGGATGTACCTTCGGTAACTATGTAGGTAACTACAGGCAATCAGTTTTTGGCGGATTTGGACAATACCTTCTGGAAGATCCGTTCAACCCCGAGTTGGATGGCCGTAAGATGGTCACCAAATTGGCTCACTACACTGAAGATGAGTCTGCCCATTACTACAACTATGGCGATCGTCCATTAAGGAATGGAACCAGGTTACTGACTGATCCTGGGCATATGCCAGCGCCTACCAAGGTGCTCTGGCAAGCTAACTCCAACTCCTCTTTGGGAAATGCCAAAGGTCACTACGACATGGTCGTAAATACCCTCCCAAGATGGGAAGCGATATTTTACAGTGACTGGAACTGGACTGCATCTTGCGAATACTCCGACATCGTTTGGGGTGTAGATTCCTGGTTGGAAAACAAGCATACCGACATGGCCTGCTCCTGCTCTAACCCATTCCTTACCGTATCTCCTATCACTCCATTGAGGAGATTCCAGGATACCGTTGGTGATGCTGAAGTTCCTGCTGGAATCTTTAGAGCATTTACAGCGATGACTGGTGATCAACGGTTTGCCGACTACTTCAAATTTGTAGGAACAAATCCTGCAGGAAATCCAGCAGACAGGGATTCCGAAGTTTACGGACAACGGGTTCTCAACGCGGGATCAGCCACCAGAGGAATGGTTTTTGCTGAGATCAGGGAAAAAGCCAAAAGAGGTGTTCCTAGCATCTTCATGAGCAGAACCTACCCAAGGGTCAGCGGCTGGGAACAAACAGCTGAAGGCGGCGGCTTGCCTTGGTACACCAAGAGCGGCAGGTTGGAATTTTACATGGATGACCCACGCTTGATTGATGGTGGCGAAAACCTCACCGTGTATCGTACGCCGATTGACTCAAGCCACTACGAGCCGAATGTAATCGTCGGTAACAGCCGCGCTTTTGCATTGATGGAAACACCAGAGATGCGTGGTTTGGAAAGAATGGGAAACAGCCTTAAAATTGCTGAGAACCGGATGGGAAGAAACGTAATACTGACGACAAAAGAGCTGATGGCAACTAACCATCCTCTCAGGCCGCACGGTTACGAGTTCTGCTTCAATTCGCCTAAGTACAGACATGGTGCCCATACAACTCCAATTGATACGGACTTGATGACATTGTGGTGGGGTCCGTTTGGCGACATCTACCGTCATGACAAGAGGCAGCCGTCAGTCGGTGAAGGTTTCGTGGACGTTAATCCGCTCGATGCCAAGAGATTCGGCATTGATGAAGGCGATTACATCTGGGTAGATGCTGACCCTGGCGACAGGCCTTACAAAGGATGGAAAGAAGGAACGCCGGAATACGCACTTGCCAGGTTCATGGTCAGATGCAGATACTTCCCCGGTATGTCCCAAGGCTCTATGCGGATGTATTACAACGCATATGCCGCAACGTACGGTAGTATGGAAGGTGCGAGGACTAGGGCTGATGGATTGGCTAAGAGCCCACGAACCAACTATCAGGCAATGTTCAGGTCCGGAAACCATCAAAGCTGCACTAGGGCGTGGATTAACCCGACCAACACGACTGATACCGTGGCCAACAAGAAAGTCTTTGGACAAGAAATTATTATTGGTATGCAGAATGACGTCCACTGCGCCAATGGTGCTCCAAAGGAATCGTATGTGAAGATAGAGCTGGCTGAAAAAGGCGGTGTTAACGGTGGAGTTTGGCATATTGCAGCTAAAGGCTACAGGCCAACCTATGAAAGCCTTCAAATGAGGACATATCTCAAGGGCGGGTTCATAAGTAGATAATTACGGGTGTGCAACCGCCGCCTTGAATAAGGGCGGCGTTCTTGGAATTTGAAATAATTTTGTGAATGGAGATCTACAATGGCAAAAGTTAGAAATTGGCAACTAGGCAGGGAAATGGATTATCCCTATGAGGAAAACAGGCCAGGTCGGCAAATATCGATGTTGTTCGATTTGAATAAATGTATCGCCTGTCAGTCTTGTACTATGGCGTGCAAAACGACTTGGACGGCTGGTAAAGGCCAAGAAACCATATTCTGGAATAACGTGGAATCGAAGCCTTATGGATTCTATCCTCTTGCTTGGGATGTGAAAGTTTTGGCACTGTTGGGAGAACAAGCGCAACCGTGGTCAGGCAACAAGTACAACGGCACGACGATATTTGAAGACCTGGGCATGAATCAGCGGATCAAGGGTTATCTGCCTGATGAAATGGACTATGCGCATCCGAACCTTGGGGAAGATGAGTGCCTTAAGATTCTGGATGGTGAAGGGGATTATATTAAGGGCCCTACTCATAAGAACTGGGGCTTCTTCTTCCCGCGGATTTGCAATCACTGCACCTTCCCAGGTTGCTTGGCAGCTTGCCCAAGAAAGGCAATCTACAAGAGACAAGAAGACGGGATCGTTTTAATTGATGCGTCCAGATGCCGTGGATACAGAGAATGCGTTGCTGCTTGCCCGTACAAGAAGTCGTTCTACAACGACACTACTCGTACCGGTGAAAAGTGCATATCGTGCTATCCAAAAGTAGAGGCTGGGTTGATGACTCAGTGCGTTACTCAATGTATCGGAAAAATCCGTCTGAACGGTTTCAAGTCAGCTGATTACGACAAGATCATGAGCAAGCAAGTCCGGGAAAACAACCCGATCGACTTCCTGGTGCATGTGCGGAAGATTGCACTGCCGATCTATCCACAGTTTGGTACTGAGCCGAGCAACATGTACTTGCCACCTGTTCATGTTAACCCTGACTTCTTGTCCCAAGTATTTGGCCCCGGCGTTGAGAACTCCATCAAGCAATACCGGAATGCTGGCAAGGACAAGGAACTTTTAGCCGCGTTGTTACTCTTTGGAACGACTGAACGGATATGCGACACGTTCAAGCTTGAGGGTAATGAGACGGTTGGTTATGATCCACAAGGAAAAGAAATTGTCCGTGTTCCATTGACTGAGCCAGTTTATATCAGGCAGGTCAAGAACTTGAAGACTGGCGCATTTCTTACCAACAACTCATAAGGGGCGGATGATGAAAAAACTATTAATAGCCGCGTCACTTTTGATGATTCCTGTTGCCACTCCTGCTTTTGCGAGTGATGCGCACGGACCAGCCAAAGATTTGACGGTTCCAATTATTGCTGTCGATAATCCTGGTCTATACGGCGGTCACGCCTACCATGGTTCCTTTAAAAGGCTTCCTCCAGTTCGTTTGGATGGGGGTGAAACATACAATGTTGGCGTCATCAAGTCCAAGGCAGTAAAGGGAGAAATCCCGATGGATCCGTTGAACAGGACATGGCATCAGGAAGATCCAGTAAGGGAAACCTCTTTCAATCAGTACAATCAGAGCTGGGAGCAAGCGCCGGCAACGATATGGAATGATGCTTCAGCCACTGAAGTTCCGATGGGGCCGCAGAACCTGGTTATGCCTGGTTTAGTCGTTGCTACAGTCCCGATGGTGAAAATCAAGTCTGTCCATAACGACAAGGATATCGCTTTCTTGTTGACTTGGTATGACTCAACCAAGTCTGAAACAGAAACAATGGAAGATAAGTTCTCTGATGCGATCGCCATTATGTTCCCGGTGAAAGCTGGATCTGAGCCATCATTCATGATGGGTGACGACGAGAATCCTGTTCACATCGTCTATTGGAAGGCTGCTTGGGAGAGGGATATCGAGTTTGGATATCAAGACGTAAGGGATGCTTATCCAAATTATAACTATGATATGTATCCGGAAGTTATCCCGGCAGTTGGTCAAACAATTGACACACCTATCAGACGTTATAACGAAGGTCAAAGGCAATATATTGCTGCCTTCAAGCTCAGAAATATCAGCAGAGTTGACCCTGAGAGGTTAACTCCGGTGGAAGAGCTGAATGCCGTTGGCTTCGGAACATTGACCAGGCAGGCCACTAACAATGCAACCGGCAATGGCGTAAGAAGATTTGGCTACTGGTCGGTTGTTATCAAACGTCCGTTGAATTCCGGTGATGTTCAGGATTCAGTTCTGACACCTGGATCCAAGACCATGATGGCTATCGCTGCTTGGGATGGTAGAAACCGGAACGATGGTGCTGGCGGTAACAGAGGGCCACGCAAGAACTATTCAAACGGAGGCTGGATACCGCTAGAAATTGAATAGTCGTAATTGATGGGTAATAGGGGGGCGGCGTTTAAACGCCGCCCCACTTTTCATTTAAGGGGATAGAATGTTAACGACAAAATCGGAAACAGAGTTGGCCCTCGCGAGGGCGGATGTTTACAGATTTTTATCAATGGCCTTTGTCTATCCAGACAAAGATAAACTTGCAACATTGCACGAACTTGCATCCGACATGGATAGTTCAATAAGCCTGCTTCCGTATGACATGAAGGAAGAGTTCCTGGCATTTACCGACCTTATCGAGGCGGTCGACGTAACCGCGCTACAACCGGATTTTACCGAGATGTTTTTAACCCGCATGTTTTGTCCTTCGACCGAAACAACCTATGGGAAAAACAGTTTCAATCAGCCGAATATTCTAGGCGACATCAGTGGATTTTATAAAGCATTTGGTTTTGTAATGAATGACGATGCTGCGGTTGCATTTGATCATATAACCGTCGAGCTTGAATTCATGAGCTTTCTGGAATTAAAGATAGCCTATGCACTGGACCAAGCGATGGAAGAAAATATCGACATCTGCCTGTCTGCGGAAAGAAGATTCCTTGAGCAGCATATCGGGAAATGGACTGGCGTGTTTGGGGAAAATCTTGCAGCGAGAGCCAATGAAGCCTATTACAGAAACCTTGGCTTGCTGGTATCAAAATTCATGGGTTCGGAACTTAAGTTTTTTGGAATTGAAGTTGACAGCAGAATAAAAGAATTGCCAAAATCTGACTATGAAGGACCTGTAGATTGTCCTCAACAGACAAGCCCGGAAATGGATGAACCCCTACCTCTTCATTAGTAGGCTATTATTTGAGCCATTTATATTATGTAGATTAGTAGGGCGATCAACCATATGCCGTTCTATATGTACTTCTGTAGACCTTCTTTGAAAATACATTTTGCTGGCCGATCGCTGAATTAAGGAGCTATTCATGGACAATGGCAAAGTGATGGGAAGGCGCCAATTCTTTAGCAGATTTTTTCCTGTTCTGACAGAAACGATCGTAGAACAAACTAAAGACGAGACAAAAATATTGACTCATTCCAGCGTGGCCAATTCCAGCATTGCCACGCAAGCGATTATCCTTGATAAGGCCGAAGTTGCGGAGGAAGTCGAGGAGAACGGCGGAAGAAAGTACCCTTGGGTTGGGATGTGACCTCAGGAACGGATATCGAAATGGCCACATACTGAAAAAGCTGCAGATCATCGAGTCAAAATTGGTTGTCAACCTTGAGAAATATGTAGGCTGAGATGATTATGAAAATAATTGTCCGGCTATCAATAACCAGCGAGCGATTGAGGATGGGGCCATCAACCCCATCATGAGGATGATTATGGATATCACGAGAATATATAAATGACGAAAACGATTGAAATAAAGAACATGAGGGACACCCGCACAGTGGCGGCGCCGGCGAAGGACTGTGGATATTTCCATGGCTGCCAAACATGTGACGAAAATGATACGTGCAAACTGGATCGTGCTGCCCATAAAAAATGGTTGATCAATAAACGGATGGGGGATATCAAGTACAAAGTCCTTGTCGGCAGCAACAAGGGCGGCGTGGGCAAAAGCACCACTACAGTCAACCTCGCCTGTGCCTTGGAAAAACTGGGTTACAAGGTTGGCTTGGCGGATGCTGACCTTCACGGGCCAAACATACCCAAGATGCTCGGTATCGAAAATGTAAGACTTCGCGGGGATAAAGACGGCATAGCCCCGCACGTCATGCCTGCAGGGATGAAGGTTGCATCGTTGGGATTGTTGATAGAAGACCAGAACGAGCCAGTTGTTTGGAGAGATGCGGTCAAGTATGAATTCATCATCGAACTCCTCGGGAATATTACCTGGGGAAAGCTCGATTTCCTGATAATCGATCTGCCGCCCGGCACGGGCAATGAACACATTACGATCATGGATTTTATTCCCAATCTTGATGGGGTTGTTGTGGTAAGCACCCCGCAGGATGTCGCGCTTCTTGATGCCAGGAAAATGATCTCATTCGTGAAAGAAAGAAATACGCCCATTATCGGAATAGTCGAGAACATGAGCGGCCTGATCTGTCCCCACTGTAGCGGAGAGATTGATGTATTCAAGAAGGGGGGCGGAGAAAGAGTCGCGAATGAATTGGGCGTGCCATTTATCGGTGCGATCCCGCTTGACAGCGAAATAACAATATGTGCGGATAAAGGAATTCCTGTTGTACAGGCCTATCCAGAATCGCCTTCAACAAAGGCATTTATGGCCGTTGCCGAAAGATGTGCCAAATTCCTGGGCGCTAGCACAGAACAGGATGGGGTCGGTGCTTCTGC
>CAIRGS010000190.1 GCA_903878125.1 uncultured Nitrosomonadales bacterium
CAAACCACGAGGCCGTCCGTCCAAGTACCCTGGGTCTTTATCATTATTTCAGCATCATGACGAGCCACCTTCAATTTTGCATTGAGGAGCGTAGTCAATTCTTCAATTTTTTCGCTGCTACCATCGGCATTGACCTTGACTGTGACAATCTGGCGCTCAATGGCATACAAGGCTTCATAGGCGCCAGCCATAGCATTTGGCATAATTATTACCACGCCCCCGAGAATTGAGACGATGTTAATAATGAATGTGAATGCCCGATGGAATAATGGTTTCATGGTTTGTAGTGGTCAAATAATTTCGGACACAACGATAGGTTTTTTGCTGCCCTGCTCCGATCAAAGACGGAGGACGACAGATTGCCCAATACTAAGTGTATCCGATTACATTCATAGAATCCCACGATGTATGCGGCGATATCTGTTTTAGCTTCCGTTTGATTAGCATATTCGCGTTGCCAAACGTGCTCCATTTTGCGGTTCAGACTAAAAGTGAGCACAAATTAGATGCAAACCTTGGCTTTTCATTACACGCAATTCAAGAAAAGGACATCATGAAGATGTGCTGCTGAAAGTGCTTACTGACAAAGCATTAAGTACCTAGCAAATTTCTGGTTTACCCCTAGGTTTACCCCTGAGCAGACAAAAATAAAAATGGCTTACAACCGTTAAGATGTAAGCCATTGATTGTATTGGTCGGGGCGAGAGGATTCGAACCTACGACCACTTGGCCCCCAGCCAAGTACGCTACCAGGCTGCGCTACGCCCCGAAGGTGCAAATTATAACAGAGCAACAAAAATCCACGGATAAAATTTGGGTAAAGTATACTTTGAAGATGGAGGCGGGGGTCGGAATCGAACCGGCGTACACGGCTTTGCAGGCCGCTGCATGACCACTCTGCCACCCCGCCATGTTACGCATGCTTTAAGCAAAATTGAGGGAAAGAAAGATACTCTCCCAAGAAGGTGGAGCGGGAAACGAGACTCGAACTCGCGACCTCAACCTTGGCAAGGTTGCGCTCTACCAACTGAGCTATTCCCGCAAAAAACGAAGTCCGTATTATAGTGATATTGCTATCAGTGTCAAGAAAACGGCGTAAGTTAATTCACCAATTACCCAGTGTGATTGAGGAAAATACAATGTTTTTGCTAACGTGACGGGCATCTCTGTATAATGCGAATTGTGAAATGAGTTTGTTTATAGCCCTCATTCAAAACTTGCTTAACCTCGCCCGGGTGGTGAAATTGGTAGACACAACGGACTTAAAATCCGTCGGCTGGAAACGGCTGTACCGGTTCAAGTCCGGTCCCGGGCACCAAACAATCAATAAGTTACATAACTTTTGCTAATTTTTTGACAACCGTAACTACATCTCAAGCAAGCACTATGTAAGCAATCGGAGAGGATCAATGAATAATTTCGATGTTGAAATTAAATGCAATGATCAAATTTTCAAGGCTGTCGCAAAATTATCGGCGACACTCTTACTGTAGCTCTGTGAACCCAAGATCACAATCAGCTGGAAATACTGCTGGGCAGCATAGGCTATGACCTCACAATCTCTTGAAGATTTCATTAAGCAGCTTGATGCCATTTCGGAAAGTGATGGCATGCTGTATGGACGTGCTCGCCTTCTTTCCGATGCAGAGCAAAGACATCAGCGAGCAATTCTTCAGTACAGTGTATATCTTGCCCTGTCGGATGCCTTTAAGTGTTTTTTTCTAGAAACGGTCGAGTTAATCAACCCGGCTTACCGACCGAACGTGATGGAGCCACTCTCCGAACTCTATGAAATTTTCGTCACTCGCTTAATTCACAGTTTTAAATCTTTATGTGGCGCTGATCGAATCGCAGTATGCGGATATCCTTATCAAGCTTGCACGCTGCTTCTGGATGTTTTTAACGACCTTGTGCTGTCCTCTGCTGCCCTACAAAAGATTACAGACTTCTATAGCGTTGATGGTGTAATTCTAGGCAAACCAGTTGATATCGCGCAAGTGCAAGAGCTACGAAAGCGTACAGAGTTTAGCGTATGCCAAAAAATGACCGGGAAAGAGAGTGGTCTGACACAACAAACACAAGATGAACTTAGTAATTGGGATGCACTATTTCACTCCGAAGTCCGCGGTGTTCATTTGTCGCTTGCGGCTGCACTGGGGTTTATGAAAGGAGCTGAGCTGCAGCCTGCTCTGCCCCGATTCGACGCGGAGCAGTTCGCCATGTTTGTGAATCGATATTTCGAAGTCTGCTGGATGACACTTCGGCTTATTCCGGCGCTTCAGCTACCCGGCATGCCGCTCTCACAAGAATGGATGGATAAGTGGACCATGCTTGATAACGCGCTTGGAATGACAGTACAAACACTCACGGTACAGCATGGAAATAAAATCGGTGCTGCGATCGTGGAACTGGTCAAAGCAAAGTTTCCATTCAATGCACAAACTGACTTTCCTTTGTGATTTTGCATAGCCCATCAAAGCACTCCCGCTAATCTGATCTTTTTATCTCTGAGTATTGCCGCAAGCACCCATTTTTCATAGCGTCAGCGGGGATGAAATTGGGATTTTTTAGAGGTGCCCTAATGCTGAGCAAACTCAATCCCTCTCAATACGAAGCAGTTAAATATCTGGATGGCCCCCTGTTGGTGCTGGCTGGCGCAGGCAGCGGCAAAACGCGTGTTATCACTCATAAGATTGCCTATCTGATTGAGAAATGCGGCTATGGGCCGCGCAACATCGCCGCAATCACCTTCACCAACAAGGCTGCGAATGAAATGCGTGAACGTGTGGGCAAGCTGTTAACCGGGCGCAATGCCAAGGGTTTAACCATTTGCACCTTTCATGCGCTGGGTATGCAAATCTTGCGTGAGGAGGCTGGTCTGCTCGGCTACAAAAAACAGTTTTCCATCTTCGACAGTGCTGACACAGCAAAAATCATCAGCGAGCTGTTGGGTGCGCCGGACAAGCAAGATATCCGTATCGCACAAAGTACGATGTCCAAATGGAAATCCTCTTTCATATCGCCGGACCAAGCATTAAGTCTGGCTGAAAACGAATCAGATCAACGCACTGCATTACTTTATGCGCGTTATCAGGAAACATTGCGCGCCTATCAGGCGATGGATTTTGATGATTTGATCCGTTTACCAGTGGATTTATTTCAGGGGTTTCCTGAAGCCCTGCTGCGCTGGCAGCAACGTTTTCGTTACTTGTTGATCGACGAATATCAGGATACCAATGATTGCCAGTATCAAATGACTCGCTTGCTGGCGGGCAGTCGCGCAGCACTGACGGCAGTAGGCGATGATGATCAGGCGATTTACGCCTGGCGCGGAGCGAGCACTGCGAATTTACAGAATTTACAAAATGACCACGTGAATTTGCGCGTCATCAAGCTGGAACAGAACTACCGCTCTTCGCAACGTATTTTGACCTGTGCCAATCATTTAATACGCAACAATACCAAGCTATTCGAAAAAAAATTGTGGAGCGATCATGGACCGGGCGAACCTATCCGCGTATTCGCAGCCAAGGACGGCGAATACGAAGCAGAGTCGGTAGTTATGCGTTTGCTGGCCCATAAATTTGAACACAATACACGCTTTTCTGACTACGCCATCCTGTATCGCAGCAATCATTTATCGCGTACTTTTGAGGAACAACTGCGTGGGCAGAAAGTGCCTTATACCGTCAGTGGTGGCAGCTCCTTCTTCGATCGCGCGGAACTCAAGGATCTCACTGCCTATTTGCGCTTGATTGCTAACACGGATGATGATCCGGCCTTCATTCGCGCCATTACCACGCCTAAACGAGGTATTGGGAACCAGACACTGGAGAAGCTTGCGAGCTATGCCGGTACACGCAACA
>CAIRGS010000191.1 GCA_903878125.1 uncultured Nitrosomonadales bacterium
ACCATGTGCTCTTCAGCCGCTTTGCGCTCGCTGATATCGGAAACCACCGCAATATGGTGACTGAATTCGCCTCGTTCGTCCTTCATCGTGCTGATGCTCAACCACTCGACGTAACTCTCTCCGTTCTTGCGGCGATCTGATATCTCGCCCTGCCAGCGGCCAGTCTTATTGATGCTCTGCCACATCTTGTCGTAAAACACCTTGTCCATCAAACCAGAATGAAGCATTCGCGGGTTCTTGCCAATCGCTTCAGCTGCGCTGTAACCGGTAATGGAAGAAAAAGCCGGGTTGACCGACACAATATTGTTAGTTGAATCTGTCACTACTACGCCTTCATTGATAGTATCGAAAATGCGCGCGAACAGTCGAAGCTGTTCCGTGGCCTCTTTTCGTTCGGTAATATCCTCGATCACTTCAATAAAATAATCCGGCTCACCAGTGACAGTGCGAGTAAGCGACCATGTAAGATTAACCCAAACGTGCGAATCGTCCTTGCGCACATAGCGTATTTCCTTGGTAGAGCTGGGAACTTCGCCGGCCAGTAGCTTCTGCCTACTGTCCAGTTCGTCGGGCATATCGTCGGGATACGTTATGCTCGGACGATCTCGTGTCAGGAGTTCTTCCTCAGTAAAACCAGTGATGACGCACAGTTTGTGGTTAACACGAAGCCAGCGGCCATCCAACCCGACATGTGCGATGCCAACCGCAGCCTGTTCGAACGTCGCGCGGAAGCGCTGCTCGGACTGGAAATGGGTTCGCCGCGCCTGTGCCGCCTGCAACTCGCGTTCAATGGCGGGAATCAGACGCTTCAAATTGCTCTTCAGCAGGTAGTCATGCGCCCCGGCCTTGATCGCCGCCACCGCCAAGTCCTCACCGATGGCGCCGGAAATAATAATAAACGGTAAATCACGTCCGCATTGCTGCACCATTTTTAACGCAGCAAATGAATCAAAATTTGGCATAGCATGGTCGGAAAGCACCACATCCCACTCACCCTGATTAAGGGCCTGACTCAAGCCGTCTGCGCTGTCTACCCTCACATGAATAAGCTTATAGGTTTGCTGTAAATATCGCGTCAGCAATAATGCATCATCTTCCGAATCCTCAATGATCAGCGTACGTAATAATGGCCCGTTCATTTCGCGCGCCTAGCTGCTGGAGGAGCTTCGTTGATTGCCAACCAATATCTACCGAGGCTTCGCACCGCCTCAGTGAATTGATCGAAGTCCACCGGCTTTAGGATATAGCTGTTGAGACCCAGCTTGTAGCCCGCCATCAGATCTTGCTCTTCGCGCGAGGATGTGAGAATCGCCACCGGCAACAGCGCAGTTAGCGGATTTGCACGCAGTTGCTTCAATACTTCAAGGCCATCAACTTTAGGCAATTTCAAATCCAGCAAGATTAGCGCCGGCATCGCATTCAGGTCACGCCCCGCATATTTTCCTTTTCCAAACAGATAATCGAGTGCTTCCGCACCATCACGCGTCACCACCACTCCGTTGTCGATACGGTTTTGCTTGAACGCACGCAGGGTAAGCGCTTCATCATCGGGATTGTCCTCGACCAGCAAAATAAATTTTTTACCCATGCGGCTCCCTTATTTATCGAACACTAAAATTCTATTGCAAAGTGAAATAAAATGTCGCGCCCTTGTCTGGTTCCCCTTCCGCCCATACTCTCCCACCATGGCGATGAATGATGCGCTGCACAGTGGCCAATCCAATCCCGGTTCCGGGAAATTCGGTCATGGCATGCAGCCGCTGAAACGCGGCAAAAAGTTTGCCGACGTATGCCATGTCGAATCCTGCGCCATTGTCACGCACGAAGTACACAGATGCTCCGACTTGGTGGGTGACACCAATTTCTATACGTGCTTGTTCGCGTTTGGAAGTAAATTTCCACGCATTGCCCAATAGATTCACTAGCGCCACTTTCAGTAAGTGGGCATCGCCCCGCACCATCATTCCTGGCGTGCAGACGAATTCCACGCGACGTTCGGGTTGTGCCTGTTGCAATTCGTCGACCACTGTCTGTGCCAACATGGTCAAGTTTACCGTCTCAAAATTCATTTCACTGCGTGTGACGCGCGATAGGTTAAGCATGTCGTCAATCAACTGCCCCATGCGCTGGGTAGCAGCGCGTACCCGCTGCAAATAATCTTTGCCAACTTCGTCCAACTGCACACTATAGTCGTCAAGCAAGGCTCGGCTGAAGCCGTCTATGCTGCGTAGCGGCGCGCGCAAATCATGCGACACCGAATAGCTGAATGCCTCCAACTCCTGGTTGGCTGCAGCCAACTGGGAAGTGCGCTGCGCTACTTGTTCCTCCAAATCAACTGACACACGCCGTAAGCGCGTAATTACCAGTGTCAGCGCCCCCAACCCCAGCGCAAGCAACATACCAAAGAGAATGAAAATGTCGCGCAGATCAGTGTGGCTTTGCGCCACCACACTGTCTAATGGTCGAATAATTTCCAGCACACCGCGCACATCGCCTACTTTCCAGTCATGCTTAGGGCTGTCCGGGCGTGCATTGTGGCAGCTTATGCATTCTGCGCGCATTACATCTGCGGTAGCGTAACGTAGCGATGCGCGTCCCTGGAAATCTTCAAAACGGTAGTAGGGCTGTTGCGGGTGCGCCTGCAATGCTTCCAAAGCCTGCCGTTCAAAATCATCATGCGCACCGCTATCCTTACGCCAAGGAAAGGGGTAATTGCTGTATAAACGCACCACCATGCCAGAACCGTGCAGGCTTATCCTTCTGCCAAGTTCCATACTGAAGGTAGCGGGTAACGGGATAGCCCCCGGCTTGTGCCGGTAGTCGTGCGTCACTTCAATATTGCTACCGCTTACGCGATCTACAACTTCAGAAGTGTATAAGTTGCGCAGTTCCTTCAGAGACTCTGCATGCAGAGTAATGCCCTGTAGTGCGGCGGATTGCACCAAGGTGGTAGTAGCGTGAGACAAATACCACAAAGCAAGCAAAGTACCGCTACAAAATATAACGCTTAACACCAGAATGGTGTGCTTATAGAGCGGGATCAGGCACGCTGCCCAAAACCTTTTCAATCGTTGACACAAGTCGGATGAAATTACTGATGACATTGCTGATCGCATGGCGCATCCACCTCCAGACATACGGCTAGAATAATTTGGAAATCACAATAAGTTATGTGTTTATTACTTCTACCTTACTATTGCCACTCTACGCTGGCAGTAGTAGTTGGGCAAGCGGGCGGAGATGCGGATCCGCCCGACTGGAAAGCTTTTCCCATTTTTTTAAATGGAAATCTTGCGGTTAATGCCCACGCAGCTTTGGGCAATGCAGGGAGAATTTCGAAATAGAACTCATCTGGCGCTTGATCGTCATCTGCACGATAGCAGACGGCCGGGAACTCTCTACCTAGGCTATATAGAACCTCAGAGCTAGTAACGTTTCGGTGCTTAAAATCGGTAAAATAAAGCTTTTTTCGGGAAACTGACAATTTCTGGGATAAAGACCGATTACATAAAACTATTTACACCCTCTGGTTAACTGGTACTATACGAAATATCAAGGCGACCTTGATCCTATGTCACTATCCTTCCAACTTCATATTTAGGAGCTTTTCATGAAAAAGAGTCTTATAAATATCACAATATTGTCCTGTTTTGCATTGGGTGCTTCCTTGGCGCAAGCTGATAACATGACTGGTGTTACTGCCTCTGGTGTATCTACCAACACTGGGATATCCTATGGCCCATCTGGTGGCAGAGTCCAGCCTATGGGCGCAGATGGCCGTGTTCAGCCAAGTGCAGCCGGATTTGAGGTTCAGAACCAACCACCTGCAGGCTACCGTTATTCTCATGTTTCCAATCAAACCAATATCGTTCAGTCCGGACCTAATGGCCCGTTCAATCAATTGGGAAATCCAGGAATGAGCCAACAAGAGCTTTATCCCATGGGGAGGTAGTAAACTACGTTTAGTAGCAATAGAACGAACAAATTCGTTTAATAGCAAGGCCAGTTTAATGCTGGCCTTTCTTATGCTACCAAGAATTTCTACGCACACTGCCTGACAAAATCCTGCCCTACTCATGATGACTTGGAAAGACGTCTAACCGCACCCAGCCAAACGCGCATATTCCTACGAGCGCTCCTATAGTTTGAAATAACGCAGCTGCATTAACCAAGTGACTTGCATGGCAAAGATAGGGTATTGCTAGTACTATTGTACCGAGCAACCACTTAAGCTAGAACGCAAACTTATGGGTAAGCACTACCTCAGCGTACTATTCTCACCCAGGTCTGTCGCTGTATTTGGCGCAAGTGACCGGCCCGACTCGGTCGGTCAGATCGTGTTTCAGAACATGCTGAAAAGCGGCTTTGAAGGTTTTCTTTATCCGGTTAATCCGAAACATACTGAGGTGCAAGGCAAGCGCGCCTACGCCTCGATCGCTGACATTGGCAAACCGGTTGAATTGGTAGTGATCGCCACGCCGCCACAGACCGTACCGTGCATCATTGAGAGTTGCGGCATCCACGGCGTAAAGGCAGCGGTCATCATCACCGCCGGATTTGCTGAAGCCGGCCCTGAAGGCGAGGCACTGGAAAAGGAATTACTGGAAACCGCACGCCGCTACGGCGTTCGCCTGATCGGCCCGAATTGCCTGGGCATCATGCGCCCATCCATCGGCCTCAATGCCACCTTCAACAAAGGCAGCGCAAACACCGGCAACATCGCCTTCGTTTCCCAGTCCGGCGCACTATGCACCGCGATCCTGGATTGGGCGCAGAGCAACGATGTAGGTTTCTCCAGCCTGGTATCCATGGGCTCTTCGACCGATGTTGATTTCGGCGAAATACTCGATTATCTGGTGTCCGACGCCAATACCCACAGCATCCTGATGTACATCGAAGGCATCCGCAACGCGCGCAGTTTCATGAGCGCGCTACGTGCTGCGGCGCGCATCAAGCCCGTGATGCTGATCAAGGTCGGTCGCCATGCGGCAGGCTCCAAAGCAGCGATGTCGCATACTGCCTCGCTCGTTGGCGCGGACGATGTATTCGATGCGGCGGTCAGCCGGGTCGGTGTGGTGCGGGTACAGACCATCACGCAACTGTTCACCGCCGCCAAGGTGCTGTCATGCGGCTTCCACCCGGTTGGCAACCGCCTTGCCATCGTCACTAATGGTGGCGGCCCCGGTGTGATAGCGGCGGATCGTGCCGCCGACTTGGGGCTCACGATGGCCACTTTATCGGATGCCACGATTCAATATCTCAACCAGCATTTACCGCCGAATTGGCCGCACTGTAATCCGGTAGACATCATCGGCGACGCTCAAGCAGATCGTTACCATCATGCAGTCAAAGCCTGTCTGGAAGATGAAAATGTGGACGGCGTGCTGGCCATCCTCACGCCGCAGGCGATGACCAAGCCGCTGGAATCGGCGCAAATCCTGATTGAACTTTCCAACGCGTACAGCAAACCGCTGTTGGCATGCTGGATGGGCGAGACACAGGTCGCGGATGCGCGCAATGCATTTTCCAAAGCGCACAAACCACACTTTTGCACGCCGGAGCCGGCGGTGGAGGTGTTCTCACATCTGTCCAGCTACTACCGCAACCAGAAGTTGCTGATGCAGATACCCGACCCGTTCTCTCACCATGTCGAGCCTGATGTAGAAAGCGCACGGCTGATTATCGAGGGCGCCATGCAGGATCATCGCAAGGTGCTGACTGAAATAGAATCCAAAGCCTTGCTGTCTGCTTTCCATATCCCCGTCGCAAAAACCATAGTCGCCCATTCGCCCAACGAAGCGCTGCTGATTTCGCAGCAACTTGGATTCCCGGTGGCGATGAAAGTCAATTCGCCCGACATCACGCACAAGAGCGATAGCGGAGGCGTGCTGCTCAACTTGAATAATGCGCATGAAGTTCGCACTGCCTACCAGCAAATTCTCGATCACGTTCAGCACAACCGCCCCGGCGCGCAGATTGACGGAATTTCGATCGAACCGATGATCGTCAAACCGAATGGCCGCGAGCTGATGGTAGGTGTCACCAGCGACCCGGTGTTCGGGCCGGTGATCACATTCGGCGCGGGCGGGACTACTGTCGAAATCATGGCTGACCGTGCCGTCGCCCTGCCGCCGCTGAATAGCTTCCTGGTCAGAGAGTTGATCCAGAATACCCACATCGCCAAGATGTTGAGCGCATTCCGCAACATGGCTCCGGCCAATATGGCGGCGCTGGAGGACGTGTTGATGCGCGTGTCAGAAATGGTCTGCGAACTGCCCATGCTCAAAGAGATGGACATTAATCCTCTGATTCTTGACGAGCACGGCGCATTGGCCGCCGATGCGCGCGTGGTAGTGGAATATCGTCTGCCCAGCGCCGACCGCTACGCACACATGGCCATCCATCCCTACCCCATCAAAATGAATGCACGCGACTTATTAAAATAATATCCTAATAATCAACTAGTTTTCAATTTTAACTCAGGTAATTTATCAAGTGAACCGAGCCTCGCCAATGGACTGGTACGCAACCAATCTTGAAGTTTACTGGTAAGTTTCAAGTCGCCAAACACCTTAATATCACCTTTTTTCACTGCATCACGAAAGGGTTGTTGGCAAATCCAAATCTCTGTCATCGTTTTCAGCAAGCATTTGATTATAATATCTACGTCATATCCAGGGTTATTCAAGCACAAGTCAATTTCTCCGTTTTCAGAGACCAGCCACCAATCTCGTTCCCCCTTTGGTGCATCCGAATATTCAAATTGAACAACAACACGATAACTTGGAAAAACTGCAGGATCAACGGTTCGACGCATATCCCACATTAACAAACCAGCATCCAGATCACCTTTGTCTAAACTTGATTGCGCCCAACGATGGCCCCATGCGCCAAGTAGCTCAACGATAGGGCGTAACTCCAGGCCAGCCGGAGTCAAATTGTAGGTATAGTTGCCTTTGCTACCACTCTGCTCTACTACTTTGGCTGCTACCAGTTGTTTAAGTCGTGCAGACAATAGTGTTGGTGACATCGTCGGGACGCCTTTTTTTATTTCGTTGAACCGTGTGCTACCCGCAATCAATTCACGCACGACTATCAGGGTCCAACGCTCGCACAATAATTGTGCCGCTTGCGCCAAAGGGCAGAATTGGCCATAAGAATTCATTTTGCACTCCTAAGTTAAGTCAATAACCACTCCAAGTCCGAACACTACAGATATTGTACTTCCCTAACATTATGCAAAATGATAGTTTGTGAATGCATTAATCACAAAGAAGATTTTTACTGCAACATTTACTAACTTAGGAGACCAATTTTATGAGCCAATCACTTTTCGAACGACTAGGCGGAATCGATGGAATAACCAGCATAGCAAATGATGTGATAGATAATCATCTGGCAAATACAACAATTGCCACTCGGTTTGCTAACAGCGATGTTACAAAAATTAAAAATGCAGCCGCTACTTTCTTTATTTCCGGAACTGGCGGCCCCGATGTTTACAAGGGAAAGGATTTGTTATCTGCGCATAAGGGAATGAACATTTCGGCTGTCGAGTTTATGGCAGTCCTGGATGATGCTTTATCTGCCCTAATGAAAAACAATATTGGCCAACGAGAACAGGAAGAAGTTTTATTTGTGCTGTATAGCATGAGGTCTCAAATTGTGCTTGTTTGAATAAGGCGTCTTTTGTCGCGATTAACAAATCCTCGGCAATTGCTCACCTGCCAGCCAATCAACGATACGACGACCACCGAGCTTGGTGGTCATCTGTACGAAGCCATGGGCATCTTCTGTGACCTCACCAATGATGGCCGCCTCACTAGCCAGCGGATGAGCGCGCATCACTTCAAGCAAACGTCCGGCATCCTCCGGCGCGCAAATGGCTACCAGCTTACCTTCGTTGGCGACATATAGCGGATCCAGCCCGAGAAACTCGCAGGCTGCTTCAACCGGCTGATTCACCGCAATGGCGGATTCATGCAGCATCATGCCCACGCCGGATTGTTTGGCGATCTCATTGAGAGTCGTCGCCAATCCGCCGCGCGTCGGGTCGCGCAGCACGCGCAACTTCACCCCGCTGTCCAGCATGGCTGCGACTAGCCCATGCAACGCCGCCGTATCCGACACGATGGGCGCATCGAAAGTCAGGTTTTCACGTTGCGAAAGCACCGCCATGCCGTGATCCCCTATCGTGCCGGACAGCAGGATTGTGTCGCCCGGCTGCGCAAGATCGCCGGACAGAGTGATGCCCTCACGTGCCACACCTACCCCGGTAGTGGTGATGAACACCCCATCGCCCTTGCCCTGCTCCACCACCTTGGTATCACCTGCGACGATGGGTACACCCGCGACTCTTGCAGCGTTCGCCATGGACGCGACGATGCGTTTCAGATCGGCGAGAGGAAAGCCTTCTTCGAGTATGAAAGAAGCCGCCAGATACAACGGTCTCGCTCCCATCATCGCGACATCGTTGATCGTGCCGTGCACCGACAAGCAGCCAATATCGCCGCCCGCGAAGAACAACGGCGACACGACATGGCCGTCGCAAGACATCACCAGCCGCCCGGTGATTTGCGGCAGCAACGCCCCATCGTTGCCCTGTGCCAGATAGGCGTTATCAAAACCGGCAGTGAACAACTCGGCGATCAATTGCGCCATGGCGCGTCCACCGGAACCATGCGACAACTCTACCCGCCCATGTTTGAAATCAAGCGGGCGCGCGTAATTTGGTTTGACTCTATTCATGACTTTATATGAAATAAAAGTGGGTAATCAATTTTCAACCTCGCCAAGAAAAGGTAAATCCGTTCGTCCTGAGCCTGTCGAAGGATGCTCGAACTTTTAAAAATCCGTTCGTCCTGAGCTTGTCGAAGGATGCGCGGACTCTTAAAAATCCGTTCGTCCTGAGCTTGTCGAAGGATGCGCGGATTTACTTTTCGCCAAACGAGAAACTTCCGTCCAGTCGCCGCGCATCATGGCTTCTTTCTTCTTGCGACTCCAGCCTTTGATTTGCATCTCGGCCGTCAAGGCATCTTCCCGCGTGACACACTCCTGAGACCAAGCAAGCTCCACCGGACGGCGCGTTGCGATATAACCCTCGCACTCTCCGGTTTGGTGCTGGCTGATACGCATTTCAAGATTATCGGTATGACCGGTGTAATAGCTACCGTCGGCACAGCGGAGAATGTACACCCAAAACATTTCATTTATCCTTTTCAGCAATCCATCCATCCTTCGACAAGCTCAGGACGAACGGACTTTTAAACCCCCATTTGTCCTGAGCTTAAGGATGGATGAAATTCAAAAATCCGTTCGTCCTGAGCTTGTCGAAGGATGGGCTAATGTTTAGCTGACTATTTTTTGATGTTCTGTAGTGGTCTAATGAAAACGGACACCTCGATAGGATTATTATTCACCTAGAGAGGAGCAGCAATGACAAAACAACGCCAGCATTACGAAACCGCTTTCAAACTCGAAGTAGCCCGCAT
>CAIRGS010000192.1 GCA_903878125.1 uncultured Nitrosomonadales bacterium
CTTGATTTAGTTCGTAATCGTAGTTTTGGCCGGTATGCACCAAAATGTGCTGTGTATGCTGATCGAATTCAGCAATAACGCGACTCATTTTAATAAGCTCGGGGCGCGTTCCGACAATTGTCATAACTTTAAGCATTGAGTTCAGCCTTAATATAATCCAGCTTTAGCAGCAGCGCTTTCACTTGCTCAACACTAAGTTGTTCGGTGTTGTGCGAGGTATAGTCATCAAGATGCGAAATTTTTTCTTCGCCATCACTGACATACATGTTGTAGTTAAGGTCGCGGTTATCAGCCGGAATACGGTAGTGCCGCCCCATATCTTCTGCACGCGCCATTTCCTCGCGCGAAACAAGCGACTCATACAGCTTCTCACCATGACGAGTACCGATGATCTGGATGGGATTGTTCCTGTTAAAAAGTTCTTTGAGAGCCTGTACCAGATCAGCCACGGTGCAAGCGGGCGCCTTCTGTATGAAAATGTCGCCTTGGGCACCGTGTTCATACGCATGCAGCACCAAATCAACGGAATCTTCCAATGACATCAGGAAACGCGTCATATTCGGATCAGTGATTGTCAGAGGTTTGTTCTCCTTTAACTGGGTTATAAAAAGTGGAATAACCGACCCGCGCGAGGCCATCACATTGCCATAACGGGTAGCGCAAAAAATAGTTTCACCCTCATTCTGCATCCGTGCCTTGGCAACCATAAATTTCTCCATCAGTGCCTTGGATAAACCCATGGCATTGATCGGATACACGGCCTTGTCGGTACTCAGTACCACTACGCGTTGGACGTGATTCGCGATCGCAGCGGCCATGACGTTCTCGGCCCCCAACACATTGGTGCGCACTGCTTCCAGCGGGTAAAACTCACAAGAGGGAACTTGTTTCAGCGCCGCAGCATGGAACACGTAGTCCACGCCTTTCATTGCCTGATGCAGGCTGTCGTAATTCCGCACATCGCCAATGTAAAACTTCAGCTTGTCATTGTTCAGCGTGATGCGCATTTCTTCCTGTTTTGACTCATCGCGGCTGAAGATGCGGATTTCACGCACTTCTGTTGATAAGAAACGTTTTAAAACGGTATTGCCGAACGATCCGGTGCCACCGGTGATGAGTAAGGTTTTATTCTCGAACATAGCTCTCCTTTCTTGCCTGCGCGTTGTACATCTAGGTGAAGTCGCGAGTCTTTTTCCCACGTTTATCCATCAGATTACGTTTGACCCAGAGAGCACTATGCGGATTCTTTTCTGCTATCTGATAGTCGGGGCGTGGCGACAGAGTGTAGTAATAAAGAATGATTGATTTTCGCGACGTGCCTGCAGGAAAAGTGACTGGATCCGGCAGACCATGAAAACTGAAATCATGGGAGTCAAAGACAACAAGTCGGTTGAACAAGGGGGCAATTTTTTTGACACAGACTTCACCCTTGCTGTCATATGCACCAAACTCACCACCCCATTCAGGCAGCCATCCCCGGTTCAAATAGACAATTGCATTCAATCGGCGGTTCAACCCGGTTGCATCATGATAATTGCCGTCAACATGGACATCAAGGAGTCCTCCCGGATTAGTGACATTGAGTCCACCCCCGTTGAAATAAGGGTCGGGTACCAACTTGGGAATGGATATTCTGTCGCCAATGGCCTTCAGAAAGATCGAAGAGTTGAGAATTCTCACGGCATCAACAATGCCCTTTGGTATATCGAATTCTGATTTCCAGGTAGTGCGAAACTTGACCTCAATGTCTTTATCGTTTGCGTGCTCCCAGCCCGGATGATCTAGCCCGGGGAATTCTGCCAGGCATATATCTGCAAGCTCGTCAGAAAAAAAATCATCCAGAACGAGGTGCTTAAATGGCTCGTCAAAATACTCGATGCCATTCCTGGCGCCGGTTATTTTTGAAGCGCAGGATAGGGACATCTCTTTAAGGTCTGATTGCGAGAATGAGGCCATATGACTCTCCTTTTCTTTCCTTGTAATGATAGGTGCGAAAAATATGTCATGGATAGAGTAGCTGCACCAAGCGAGTATCAGCCGAACGAATGCATGCGACGGACAAGCTCCGGCCACTGCGGAACAATATAACCAGTTGCAGAGCAAAATCGTGTCGAATCCAGAGAGCGATCTATCACCAGCGTGTCGTCCGGTACGATTTTAATCGATTTGCCGTAGACCTCTGCTACAAGATGCAACAGGTCGCGCTTAGCAATGGGGTCAGCGGCTACGTGATAGATGCCGTGTAGATCAGGACGTGGAATCACAACATCGCGGATTAGGCGTGACAATTCCACTGTCGGCAGGCCGGAAAAAATAGCCCGAGTAAAGCCTTTGACTGAACTTTGCTGATTCAGAAACCAGCCGATCAAACTACGGTTACCACTCAGTTCGTGACCAATCATGGAAGTACGCAGGGTAATCGCATGCGGGTAGTCCACCTCCCCCAGCAACTTGCTGCGACCATAAAGATCGGCTGCGTCGGGAAAATCGGCCTCCAAGTACCTGCCCCTTGCTCCTGAAAAGACGCAGTCCGTGCTTATATGCACCAACCGCGCCCCCGCGAGGCCACACAACCTAGCCAAGCGGTGCGGCAGCAGTGAATTGATCGGAATTGCCTGCAACGGGTCATCGGTATCTGCCAATTGCTTGATCAGACCAATGCAATTGATGACGACATCCGGCTGTGCTTGGGAAAAAACCTTAACCAGCGCGTCGTGGTTCTCGACATCACATCCGGCTATTAGTCGCTCCGCAATTCGGTCAGAAAATAATTGGCTCATGCTGGCTGAGCGCACAGTACCGAAAACTTCCCAGCCCTGCTCTTCATCCATTACACGGA
>CAIRGS010000193.1 GCA_903878125.1 uncultured Nitrosomonadales bacterium
CTGTCTGAGCTGTGCCGTGAGGGGAGGATACGCCGTGTCTGTCGGGGGATTTACGACTACCCGAAATTCAGCGAGTTGTTGCAGCAAGAGTTGAGTCCTGATTTCAATCAGGTGGCGCAGGCGTTCGCGCGCAAGTTCAATTGGCGCATCCAGCCTGCGGGCGATGCGGCACTGAATCTGCTGGGGCTTTCCACGCAGATGCCCGGTCGGTTGGTGTATCTCTCCGATGGCCCGAACCGTCAGTACGACATCGGCAACTACACGCTGGAGTTCAAGAAATCGGCGTTGAAGGATGTCGGTTTTAAATACCGCGAGAGCGGGTTGATCGTGCAGGCGTTGAAGGCGCTGGGCGCGGCGCGGGTAGATGAGTCGGTGATTGCCACGCTACGCAAACAACTGGATGAGACGGCTTGCAAACGGGTGTTGAAAGATACGGTGACGGCGACGGGTTGGGTGTATGAAACGATAAAGCGGGTTTGCGGGGAGCGCGGCTGATGGAATCAGTTGCCCGGCTGTCATCCGCCGAACGTCGCGAACTGTTCGCCGAAACAGCCGCGCGCAAGGGCATGACACCTGCCATCGTGGAGAAAGATTTTTGGGTGTGCTGGACGCTGGGCCGACTGTTCGCACATCCTGATTTGACGCGCCTGCTGATGTTCAAGGGCGGCACAAGTTTGTCCAAGGTGTTCAATCTCATTGAACGCTTCTCTGAAGATATTGACCTGATCCTGGATTGGCGTGTGGTGGTTGGAGAAGATGATCCGCTGGCAGAGCGCTCCAACAATAAACAGGAAGCGCTGAACAAAATGATTGAAGCCAAGGCGGTGGTTTACATCGGGGGAAAAATGCTGGCGATGATTTCACAGGCTGTTGATCCGATCTGCCGCTGTGAGGTTGCTGCCGATGATCGTCATGCGTTGAATGTTCAATATCCGGCGGCCTTCACTGATGCATATCTGCGTCCGGAAGTGCGCCTTGAGATCGGGCCGCTTACCGGGTGGATGCCGTTTGATAATTATCGAATCAAACCATACGCGGCTGAGGCGTTCCCGCAGCTTTTCAAGCAAGCGGATTGTGCAGTGCAAGCCATACGTGCCGAGCGTACCTTTTGGGAGAAGGCGACGATTCTTCACTACGAAGCCAATCGCCCGGAAAATAGTCCGCAGCCGCTACGCTATTCGCGTCACTATTACGACCTGGCAATGATGGCAGATTCACCAGTCAAAGATGTAGCACTGGCAGACCTCGTGTTACTTGAAGATGTGGTGGCATTTAAGCAGCGGTTTTATCCACGCGGCTGGGCTCAGTACGATCAGGCAAAGCCGGGTACGTTCAGGCTGGTGCCTTCGCGGCATGTATTGGCGGCAGTAAAAAAGGATTATGTGCAGATGCGCAATATGATTTTCGGTCGCTATCCAAGTTTCGACGAGATCATGGAAACGTTGCAGGTGCTGGAGAGGGAAATCAATGATCTACAGCGCGGATAACTCGTCTGCCGGTCGCGAGCTGGGCAGCTATTCTTTGAATGAAGCGAAGGTGAATATAGCTTGGGAAGCCACTTAGAGCCGGCAGAAATATCACACGTTGTCCAAAAAATACAACGCTCATTACTTCTTGTCTGTTCGAGGCATTGGTCCCCTTGTGTCAGGCTAGTTATCGCCTGGATGACTATATCCATATGGAAAACATCCATGCCTCCAAAGTTCGAGTTGAGCTTAACCCTACCAATAAGTTAAAAATTGACTTTGGTTATAGCTGGTATGAATTGGACAGCGCCACAGACCGCTGGAATGGTGGAGCGAACCTGCGCGATCAGACTGGTAAAAGTGGCAAAAATATAGGCCAGGAATTCGATATGCGTGTGCGGTATCCGATCAGCAAAACCATAGGGCTGAATGTAGGCTATGCGTACTTCATGGCGGGCGACTTCACTAAAAAAACGTCCCAGCTAGTAGAGACTGGACGTAAAGATAACTCAAGTTTTTTGTATGTCAAACTTCGTTCTATGCCTTTTAAGTGGCAAGGCTTTACCCTCCTGGATCAACTTATTTTATC
>CAIRGS010000194.1 GCA_903878125.1 uncultured Nitrosomonadales bacterium
AAGCGCTACGGCGGTTCGATGCTGCCGTTGCAAGTTATGACAAAGCGATTGAAATAATACCGAACTATGCGGAGGCATACTACAACCGTGGGACTTGTTTTCACAGTATCAAGCAGTTCGATGCTGCGGCAGAGAGTTATTGCAAAGCGATTGCGATAAAGCCAGACTACGCTGATGCGTACAACAATCTGGGATCTGCACTTCAGACACAGGGCAAGTTGGACAATGCGATTGAGAACTTTCGCATGGCGCTTTCTATAAAGCCCAACTATTCAGTGATATTGAGTAACCTTCTTTTCGCCTTAATCTACCACCCTGATAAAAGCGCTGAAGAGATTTTTAGCTTGTACCAGGAGTACGAGGATCGATTCGGCGAGCCCTGCCGCAAGGACTGGCGGGATCACACAAACGACCGGCAAACGCTGCGTCGATTAAAGGTGGGCTATGTCTCACCTGATTTTAGAAGCCACTCGGTTCCCCTTTTTTTGGAACCCTTGCTCGCGCATCACGATAAAGCGGCGGTAGAAGTTTACGCCTATGCCGAGCTATTGAAGGAAGATGAGGTCACAGCGCGCTGTAAGAGCTACGTCGAGCATTGGATTCCCACCGTTGGTCTGTCCGATGCGGAAATGGCAGAACGTATACGCGCTGATGGCATCGATATTTTGGTCGACCTGGCAGGGCACACCGATAAAAACAGGTTGGGCGTGTTCGCCCTCAAGCCCGCACCAGTGTCGCTGACGTGGCTGGGTTACTGCTCCACGACAGGATTGAAGGCGATTGATTACTTCTTAACCGACGCGACATGCGTTCCGTTGGGCAGTGAAGGATTGTTTTCGGAAACGCCGTGGCGGCTTGAGGAAGCGGCTTATGTTTATCGCCCGAAAGAAGGAATGGGGAAAGTGAGCCCATTGCCTGCGGCGACGCGTGGGTTTGTCACCTTTGGTACGTTAACGCGAGCCGTGCGTATTAACTACCGAACTGTGAGGGTGTGGGCCGAGATTCTTAAGCAGGTGCCTGGATCTCGATTGGTGTTGGACAGTAAAGACTTTTTTGATGAGGGCATGAAAGCGGCCTTGGCAGCGAAATTCGCTGCCCAAGGAATCAATCGGGAACGACTTGAGATGGGTTATCACAGTCCGCCTTGGGATGTGCTGAGGGCCGTAGATATTGGCCTGGATTGTTTTCCTGCAAATTCAGTGACAACGCTGTTTGAAACACTGAACATGGGGATACCTTTTATAACGCTTGCGGAGCGGCCGGGCTTAGGTCGTTGCGGGAGCACTATTTTAGAAGGCGTGGGTCACCCAGAATGGATTGCACAGTCGGAGGCGGAGTACATCCAGAAGGCTGTAAATTTAGCAAGTGATTTGACAGCGCTTGCGCATTTGCGCGCAGGGCTAAGGGAAAAAATGCAAGCCAGCCCGCTGATGGATGAGACAGGCTTTGCCCGCAGGGTCGAAGCGGCGTTCCATGAAATGTTTGTTAAATGGAGTAATAAAAACAAATGAAAGCCGTCATTCCAAAATGAAGATGGTCAAAATAAAAAATATACAATTTGCCTATGTCTCGCGCTCCAAAATTTTCGCAAGGAAAAAAGGCTAACAAGCCTCACGCGATTCAGTTCTCGCAAGCGAAGCAGCTCTTTGTACAAGGATTGACATTACACCAAAAGGGGCAGCTGGCACAAGCTTTAGATATATATGAGAAAGTGCTGCAAGTGCAGCCAAACCATTTTGATGCGTTGCATTTTTCTGGTGTGATTGCGAGCCAAACAAAAAAACATTACTTAGCTGTGGATTTAATAGGTAGGGCAATTGAAATAAACCCAAATATCGCAGTAGCCTA
>CAIRGS010000195.1 GCA_903878125.1 uncultured Nitrosomonadales bacterium
CCAGAGTTTTGATACGTTACACGCTGTATCCCCGCCGTGCGGAGCGTATTGCCATTTTCCAGCGGCTGCCGCACTTGTAGCACCGTTCCGGGTGTAGTTGCTGCCACTGCACTGTTATTGAGATTAACAAATACCAGCCAGCCCGCATCCCAATTGAATACAGCCGCACCCGAACAGGTAGTATTATTCAAACGGCTACATACTGAAACCCGAACACCGCGCTTGATGGCTTCACTTCTGGCGTAATTGAGCGAGGTGACCAGGTCATTAGTTTGCCCGACCAAGCGACTGTTCTGCACAAACGTAATGAAGTTGGGCACAGCGATTGACAGCAAAATCGCCAAGATTGCGACCGTGACCAGCAATTCGATCAGCGTGAACCCCGTTTGCCCCCGCAATGCACTGACTCTTTGGTTACCCAATAATGAGAGTTTGTTTTCCATAGTTCATTCTATCGATAGGCTTGAATCAAATACCACTTTGCTCTGACCAATGGTCGACTTGCCAGAATATACGGACAGACCATTGGGTTTGCTCTGGCCTAGCTGGCCATATAGTAATTATCGGCACTGACAGCGTTAACTTTAATATAGGCCAAGCCTAATTGCAGACTTCCACAAACCGATAGTCCGTTTGTTAGAATAAGTAGCTATTTCAGGCTTTTCATCGACGCATAGCATTCTCATTGTCGGGACTGGCGCATCAGGCTGCGGCATTGGAGCAAGACGCGCTCCGCTGGCATTTCCATCGGTAAATGCCCTGCCCCGGAGTCCAATGGGGTGTCGAGCTGCATCAGAGTAGGGTGACGTGCATCAAGGCGGTCTGATCTGCAAGTTGAATTGAAAAAATTGTTTTGTGGGTATTGAATTAAATTTGCCGGAACCATGGGAGCTTCACATGCAATGGAGACAGTTGGACGCAAGTAGAGGTTATGATGGTAGCCTAATTAGCACATTGGAGTCGTAAGGGGCTGTCGGTTCAATTGATGTCTTGTTAGAAAGAAAATATGCGGGTAACGATATGGATGGTATCGTTCAGTGTAGTGCGCTAGATTTTTGGTGACAAAAAACTCTAAAGGTTTAATAATATGACTCATTCAACCTTTAAATCAAAATTTTCATTGCCAGTGCGGGTGTATTTCCAGGACACTGATGCGGGAGGGGTGGTATATCACGCAAGTTATGTGAATTTTTTGGAACGCGCGCGGACTGAGTGGTTGCGGGAGTGTTATGGTTACAGTAATACGGAATTTATGCGCGAGTTCGGGTTGGTATTTGTGGTTCGTTCACTGAGGTTGGATTATCTCAAGCCTGCTTTGCTGGATGATTTACTTGCTGTCAGCGCGCAACTTAAGGATGTCGGACGTAGTCGTGTGACCTTGTGTCAGAATGTGTTGCGCGGCGAGGACATACTGGTTGAAGCGGAAGTACATTTGGTATGCGTGAAAATGGATAATTTCAAGCCGGTAAGTTTGCCGGAAATATTGCGAAAGCAATGGAAAAACTAAAGGGTATTGTAAATATGGATGTAACACATGATTTATCGTTTATCCATTTGATTCAGAACGCCAGCGTACTTGTTCAATTGGTAATGGGTTTGTTGTTGTTTGTTTCATTGATGTCATGGTGGTTCATATTCCTCAAGATGTTTTCTGTCAGGCAGGCAGTAAAGCAAAGTGAGGAATTTGAGGAATCATTCTGGAATAATGATGACCTCAATAGACTATATCAGAATACTGCTGTAATGCGCGGTGATTCGGGCAGTATGGGACGCATTTTTGCAGCCGGCTTCACCGAGTTCCTCAAGCTAAAAAAGAAACATGATATTGACATCAATGCAGTGATGGATGGCACGCGTCGCGCCATGCGCGCCACTTATCAGCGCGAAATGGATATTCTTGAATCGCATTTGGCCTTTCTGGCGACAGTTGGCTCGGTGAGTCCTTATGTCGGGCTATTCGGTACGGTATGGGGAATTATGAATGCATTTCGTGGCTTGGCGAATGTCGGCCAAGCCACGTTGGCACACGTTGCGCCCGGTATAGCGGAGGCATTGATAGCTACTGCAATGGGTTTGTTTGCCGCTATTCCCGCTGTGGTTGCTTACAATCGTTACTCGCATGATATTACGCGTCTGGCCTCGCGTTTTGAAATTTTCATGGAAGAATTCTCTAACGTGCTGCAGCGTCAGCCATGATCCAACGCCGTTCTTCCTTACGCCCAATGAGCGATATTAATGTCGTTCCTTACATAGACGTGATGTTGGTACTGCTGGTGATATTCATGATTACAGCGCCATTGATGAACCCTGGGCAGATTGATCTGCCCAGCATAGGTAAGTCACTCGCGGCGCCTGTTGCGCCATTGGAAGTCATTATCAAGAAAAATGCCACGCTGGCACTGAATGATCGAAGCAAGAAGGGCCAAGAGCAGAGCGTTACACGTGAGGAATTGATTGGGCTTCTTAAGCAGAAACAGGCGCAGAACGCGGATCAACCGGTTGTGATTTCTGCCGACAAGGATGTGCGTTATGAAGAAGTGATCATCATTATGGATGTGTTGCAACGGCAACACATTAAGAAGGTTGGTCTGTTGGCGCAAACCAAGGGGCGATGAGCGCGATCGTGTATGCCAAACCCTACAAGCTACGTGCTGGGGCATTGGCATTTATTGTCCACTGCGCATTCTTCGCGCTCATATTTTTTGGTGCCAGCTGGCGGGTGCAGCCTCCGCAGGGCATGGTGGTGGATATTTGGGATAGTTTGCCTGGAATTGAAACGGCGCCTGTTAAAGTTGAGACTCCTAAAACAATGGAGCAACCTAAATTGAGTAAGCCTGTGCAGCCTGTGGCACCACCTAAGGCTGATATAGAGTTGTCTGAAAAAAAAAGGCCTCAGGAAAAATCTAAACCGATAAAAACAGAGCCTAAACGGCTTATAGAAAAAGTGGATGTGCAGGCCGAGCGTAAGAAGCAGGCGAAGTTGAGGGTGGAGGCGGAGCAGAAGGTGATTGAAGAACAGAAGGTACGAGCTGAACAAGAGCGAGCTCGTGCCGAGCAGGCTGACCTCGTTGCCAAATTACGGCGCAATCTCAAGGCTGAATTGGAGAAGGCCGCGCGATCCAAAGTGGTTGAGCCGGTGAAGCGTTTAGCGTCACTCAAAGCTGATCTCGAATTGGCTGAAAAAAAACGGTTGCAGAAAAAAACCCAGGATGCGCAGTCTAAATTGAAGGCTGAGGCCGAGCAGAAGGCTGAGGCCGAGCAGAGAGCTGAGGCCGAGCAGAAGGTTTTGGCGAAACGAAAGGCACAGGCGGATCAAGAAGCTGAGGCGGAACAAAAAGCTGAGGCGGAACAAAAAGCTGAGGCGGAACAAAGAGCTGAGGCGAAGCGGAAAGCCTTGGCAAAACGAAAGGTGCTGGCGGAACAAAGAGCTGAGGCGGAACAAAAAGCTGAGGCGGAACGAAAAGCTGAGGCGGAACAAAAAGCTGAGGCGAAGCAGAAAGCGCTAGCCGAGAAGAAAGCGCAGGCTGAGCAAGCAGCGGCCATAGGCAGGGAGGTGGCTGAATATAAGGATAAAATAAATGCCAAGATACGCCGCTATATTGTGATCTTGCCGGATGTACCATACAATATAGCCACGGAATTTAACGTGACACTGCTGCCCGGTGGCATGGTGTTAAAAGCAGAATTGACTAAGCCGAGTGGAAACGCGGCATATGACAGCGCGGTGGAACGCGCTATCAAGAAAGCGCAGCCATTGCCATTACCTCCGGATGTGAAGCTATTTGGCAGCTTTCGTGAGTTGCATCTCACGTTTAGACCAATTAAGGATTAGATCAATTTAGGGAGTAGTTTATGAAAAGAGTCAGCTTGATACGTTATTGGGTTTTTCTTGCTTTGTTCTGTGCCGTCTCGCCCGCTCGTGCTGCGTTGAACATCGATATTATTGGGGCAGGAGAAAATCAGATTCCAATTGCTATTGTGCCATTCGCTAATGAAGGTAAGCTCGCTCAGAGCATCAGTGAAGTGGTGTCGTTGGACTTGAAGCGCAGTGGATTGTTCCGGTTGGTTAATCCGACGAGCAAGACACCGCATGACCTGCACGAGGTAGTATATGCCGACTGGCGTGGCGCGGATGCTTTGGCCATTGGTAGTGTGGAGACGCAACCGAATGGCCGTGTCATGGTTAAATTTCGTTTGCTCGATGCAGTAAAGCAAACAGAGCTGTTTGGCCAAGCTGTAACCGCCAAAGGTGATCAAATGCGCGCCATCGGCCACCGTATTGCCGACCTGATATATGAAAAGCTCACGGGCAATCCTGGGGTGTTCAGTACACGTATCGCGTATGTAAACCGGCTGGGTAAGAACAACCGCCTGGTGGTGGCAGACAGTGATGGTTATAACGATCAAGTTGTGCGATCGATCAGTGATCCTATTATGTCGCCAGCGTGGTCGCCGGACGGTAATCAGCTTGCCTATGTGACATTAGAGCAGGGCCATGCGGTTATATATGTACAATCGTTAATTACTAATCAACGAAGGGTGCTGGCTAATGTGCGGGGAAGTAATAGCGCCCCAGTATGGGCACCGGATGGCAAGCATCTCGCCGTTGTGCTGTCGCGCGATGGCAGCCCGCAGATATACCTGATTCGTTCAGATGGCACCGACTTGCGTCGCATCACGTTCAGCGGTGCGATTGATACTGAGCCTAGTTTTTCTCCAGATGGGAAAGATATATTGTTTACCTCTGATCGTGGAGGAAGCCCACAAATTTACAGAATGCCAGTGGAGGGGAAGACTGCCGAGCGGCTGACGTTTGAAGGTGGTAATAATTTCTCGCCGCGATATAGCCCGGATGGCAAGAGCTTTGTTTTTGCTCATCAGATTAGTGGGCGATTTCATGTTGCTATTCAAGATTTTCAGTCCAGGCAGATGCAGGTATTGACCGAAGGTGGATGGGAAAAACGACCAAGCTTCTCACCCAATGGAAGGTTGGTGCTGTATGCAACTGAGGCGCAAGGTCGTGGTATACTGGCTATCGTTTCCAGCGATGGCAGGGTTAAGCAAAGGCTGTCATCACAGGCAGGGGATATTCGTGAGCCGACTTGGGGGCCTTTTTTGAAGTAGTACATTATTTAAATAAGGGGTGCGGGATGAAAAACATAGCGATTGGAGTATTGTTGACAAGCCTATTAGTTGCTTGTGCCAGCGAACCGCCTGCAGGTGACCTTAAGAAAGGGGCGCGGCCAGGAGCGGTAAGTGCTGACTCGGGTGCATCGGCGGCGATTGACACATTGAATGACCAAAGCAGTGTGCTTCAAGCTTCTAAATTAGATTCCGCTTCTGCTGAAGAGGCAGCGGCAAAAGCAGCAGCTGAAGAGGCAACAGCAAAGGCAGCAGCTGAAGAGGTTGCAGCAAAGGCAGCAGCTGAAGAGGTTGCAGCAAAGGCAGCAGCTGAAGAGGTTGCAGCAAAGGCAGCAGCTGAAGAGGCTGCAGCAAAGGCAGCAGCTGAAGAGGTTGCAGCAAAGGCAGCA
>CAIRGS010000196.1 GCA_903878125.1 uncultured Nitrosomonadales bacterium
CCGTACTGACGAGACTGAGGCTGATCACATTGGTCTGGAACTGAGTGCACGGGCAGGCTACGACCCACGCGCAGGAGTTACGTTGTGGCGTAAAATGATGCAGGACAAAGGCGGCCAGCGCTCACCTGAGTTTCTGAGTAGCCATCCAGCTGACTCAACTCGCATTCGACAGATTGAAATGTTGTTGCCAACCGTCTTGCCACTTTACGAAGCTACGCTTAGGTAACAAACCCGCTCACCTCCAAATTTTTCGCCTGGGTTTCGGGTAGAATAAACATTTTTTCCAAATTCTTTTAAAGGCATCTAATGTACAAAATCGCACCCAGCATTATTTCTGCCAATTTCGCCAAGCTTGGTGAAGAGATCGTCAATGTCCTCGCTGCGGGCGCAGACATTATTCACATAGAAGTGATGAATAAGCATTTCGTGCCAACATTCAGAAATGGTTCGAAGGCATGCGCGGCCATCCGCCCTATTACTGAAGCGCCGATCGAGATACACCTGACGAGTGGGTACAATGTAGACAACTCATTGAAAGACCTTGTACCGGAGTACGCTAAGGCTGGTGCAAACATTATTACTTTTCATCCTGAAGCAGTTGATCGAGATCCGTACAATCTGCCGTCCTTCGAAAACATTGAACGGATCATTGATTTAATCCACGAACATGGCTGCAAAGCCGGGTTGGCATTCAATGCTGGCACGCCTTTTAGCTACCTCGACCATGTTATAAGCAAGATCGACGTTGTCTTGGTCATGTCTAAACAGACTGGGTTAATTATTGGCCAGAAATTTATTCCCGAAGCGCTTAATAAAGTGCGCATGGCACGCAAAAAAATCAATGATAGTGGGCGCAACATCGTCCTGGAAGTCCACGGTGACGTAAATTTAGGCAACATCGCAGAAATTGCCATGGCTGGTGCCGACACTTTTGTGATCGGTTCAGCGCTGTACGAAGCAGGCAATGAGACTGACCCAAATCGCTATGATTCCATTATAGCTGCCCTGCGCGCAGAGCTTGCCAAGGTTGGTTCATAAATGTTGCATGAGTGTCTCTTGTCCATAGCTACGCAATATTAATCTCTGCGGGTTCAATTCCCCGCCCCTCGGGCGGGGTGCTTTATTGCAATTAGTTGCGAGATTTTTTCATTGCTTGCTGAGCCTCGCGTGAGGCATCACGTTCCCGCTCGGTGTCACGTTTATCGTGTTGTTTTTTTCCTTTCGCAAGGCCGATATCCAGTTTGACGAGACTGCCTTTAAAGTGCATGTTCAATGGCATAAGAGTGTAGCCAGCGCGTTGCACTTTGCTGATCAACTTGTATATTTCAGCTGCATGCAACAGTAGCTTGCGCGTGCGAACGGGGTCAGGATAGATATGCGTGGAAGCGGTAGTTAGTGGGCTGATATGGGAGCCGAATAGATACAGGGCGCCATCCTTCACCGTAATATAGGCTTCTTTGAGATTGGCGCGCCCGGCACGAATTGCTTTGACTTCCCAGCCTTCCAGCATGATGCCAGCTTCATAGCGATCTTCGATGAAGTAGTCGTGGTATGCTTTTTTGTTTTGGACTATGCTCATAATTTGTATATTCTACCAGCTTTGCATGGACGTACTGCTAGAATGGCCTTAGTCGAAAAATCAGTACTGGTTCCCTACAGCGCGAAGCAGATGTTCGTTCTGGTGGATGATGTGGCGGATTATCCGCGGTTTTTGCCGTGGTGCGGCGGAGCAAGTGTCATCTCGATGGATGGTGATACCGTACATGCGACAGTACACATCAATTATCACCATATTAAGCAGAGTTTTACCACTGAGAATGTGCGTCAGTTTCCCCATCACATTGACATCACATTGAAAGATGGACCGTTCAAACACCTTGATGGTGATTGGCATTTTAGACCTCTTTCCGAATCTGCCTGTAAAATAGAATTCAAGTTGCATTATGAATTCTCCAATAAGTTACTGGAAAAAGTATTCGGTCCAATTTTTCATTTTATCGCCAATAGTTTTGTGGATGCCTTTGTTCATCGTGCAGAAAAGATTTATACAGGAAATAAGAGTCCAGATTAGTATTGCAATTTGCCTGTTAGCCTATTAAATGGATATTCATCTGTGCGGCAAGGCGGGGTTTACTTAGGGTTACAAATGTTAGATTACGACTTGCATTGTCATTCAACTGTTTCGGACGGATTGCTGTCGCCCACTGAATTGGTTGCGCGTGCGGCAGAGCGGGGAGTGAAGTTTCTTGCGTTGACTGACCATGATGATACCTCTGGCTTGGCTGAGGCAGCAGCTGCTGCTTCGCAGCAAGGTATGCAATTTATCAATGGAGTGGAAATTTCGGTAACCTGGCGCAGCTACACACTGCATATTATTGGTTTACGTATTGATCCGGCATATAAACCGCTGGCGGAAGGTCTACACACCATTCGTAGTGGGCGTGGGGCACGTGCGGAGCTGATGGCTGAGTCTCTGGCCAGAAGCGGTATTAGCGGGGCGCTGACAGGCGCTTATCAATATGCGGATAACCAAGGCATTATTGGGCGTACACACTTCGCTCGATTTTTGGTCGAGAGTGGCTACTCTAAGGATGTACGTAGCGTGTTCAAAAATTATCTGGTCAAGGGTAAACCTGGATATGTGGCACACCAATGGGCTTCTTTGCCAGATGCAGTAAGCTGGATATGCGGCAGTGGTGGTGTCGCCGTGCTGGCTCATCCGGGTCGTTATACTGTGGCACGTAAAGGTATGGGACAGAAGACATTACGCGAATTGCTGAGTGAATTTGTCGATTTGGGCGGGCAGGGAATCGAGGTGGTGTGCGGTAGCCACACACCTGAGCAATATGCCGAGTTTGCCCGCTATGCTAATGAGTTTAATTTGCTGGCTTCGTGTGGTTCGGATTTTCATGGGCCAGGTGAAAGCTATCGGGACTTGGGCCGTTTGCCTGATTTTCCATTGGATTGTCGTCCCGTGTGGCTGGCGTGGGAAGCTGACCCATTTTCGTCTTCAGATACTCTTCTCACCTCTTCAGGGGTGGAACGAGTAGAAGCGGAGAGCATTAACCGCTAACCATGTCACAATTTTTCACTATTCACCCAACAAATCCACAGCCGCGACTGATTAAACAAGCCGCCGATTTAGTGCGTAATGGCGCGGTAATTGCTTACCCTACCGATTCCTGCTACGCCTTGGGTTGTCATCTTGGTGATAAGGACGCAGTGGCACGTATTCGCCAAATACGCGGCGTGGATGATAAGCATCACATGACGATGGTTTGCCGTGATTTGTCTGAGTTAGCCCGCTATGCGCGGGTGGATAATGTGCAATTTCGACTGCTAAAGAACAATACGCCGGGCAGTTATACATTTATCCTTGAAGCCACCAAGGACGTTCCCAAGCGCCTGCAACATCCCAAACGCAGCACGATCGGTGTGCGTATCCCCGATCATCCGGTGGCGTTGGCGCTGCTGGAAGAGCTGGGTGAGCCGCTGATAAGTTCTACCTTGATTTTGCCAAATGAGGAGTTTGCAATGAATGATGCCGAACAGATTCGCGACCTGTTACAGCATCAAATTGATCTGGTGGTGGATGGTGGCGCGGTGGGATTAGATGCGACCACGGTAATTGACCTAACCAAGGATACACCTGTGGTGGTTCGGTTCGGCAAGGGCGATGTTTCACCATTTTTAATTGAGAAATGAATAATAAATGCAGATCGAACAATTAATACAAGCTATTGCCATTGCTGCAATTCCTATTTTATTTGCAATTACCCTGCATGAGGCGGCGCATGGCTATGTAGCGCGGCACTTTGGTGATATGACGGCTTATCAGCAGGGGCGTATCAGTTTGAATCCCATCCGTCACATTGATCTCGTCGGTACTATCCTGTTACCGTTGCTGACACTATGGATGGGTGGAATATTGTTTGGTTGGGCCAAGCCGGTACCCGTGAACTTCGCCGCTCTGAACCGCCCCAAGCAAGACATGCTTTGGGTGGCACTAGCTGGTCCGCTTGCCAATCTGTTCATGGCGATTTTCTGGGCGGCGCTGGCCAAGCTGGCACTGATATTGCCAGAAAATTATTTCGCCGCGCCATTGTTGGGTATGGCGCAGATCGGAATTAAAATAAATATTGTGCTTATGGTGCTTAATTTGTTGCCACTACCGCCTCTGGATGGTGGGCGTATGGCCGTCAGCCTGCTGCCGCATCGACAGGCTTCCACTCTGGCAAGAATTGAACCCTACGGTATGTTCATACTGATTTTTTTGGCGGTTTCGCCTGTTCTCGGCTGGATACTGGGGCCGCCTGTAATCGGGCTTATTCAGTTAATTAATTCTATTTTTGGACTGTAAAGTAAAAACTATGCATGTTGATCGAGTGTTATCGGGAATGAGGCCTACGGGTAGCCTGCATCTAGGGCATTACCATGGTGTGTTGAAAAATTGGGTGCAGATGCAGCAAAAATACGAGTGCTTATTTTTTGTTGCGGATTGGCATGCGCTGACCACGCATTATGATACCCCTCAGATTATTGAACAAAGTGTATGGGATATGGTTATTGACTGGCTGGCTGTGGGAGTTGATCCAGCTCGAGCCACGCTGTTCATCCAATCAAAGGTACCGGAACACGCTGAATTACACCTGTTGTTATCCATGATTACACCGCGTGGGTGGCTGGAACGTGTGCCGACCTATAAAGACCAGCAGGAGAAACTGTCCGAGAAGGATTTGAGCACATACGGATTCCTCGGCTATCCATTATTGCAAAGTGCAGATATTCTTATTTATCGCGCCACCCAAGTGCCAGTAGGTGAAGATCAGGTGCCACACATCGAGTTCACGCGCGAAATTGCACGCCGTTTCAACCACATTTATGGTCGCGAATCGGGTTTCGAGGAAAAAGCCAAAGCTGCCATCAAGAAACTGGGGGGCAGGAGTGCAAAACTGTATGACGAGTTGCGTACTCGTTATCAGGAGCAAGGTGATGGCGAGGCGCTGCTATCTGCCAAATTACTGCTCGACGAACAGCGGAGCCTCAGCATGGGTGATCGCGAGCGTCTGCTCGGCTATCTTGAAGGCGGCGGGAAAATGATTTTATTCGAACCACATGCCATGCTCACTGCGGCTTCAAAAATGCCCGGGCTTGACGGACAGAAAATGTCCAAGTCTTACAACAACACAATCAGTCTGCGCGAGGACGAAGCCAGTGTGACCAAAAAAATTCGCACCATGCCGACCGACCCGGCGCGTATACGTCGTACCGATGTGGGAAATCCTGATAAATGTCCTGTATGGCAGTTGCATCAGGTGTATTCCAACGAAGATACCCAGAATTGGGTACAACAAGGTTGCAGGAGCGCGCACATGGGATGTATCGAATGCAAACAACCGGTGATAGATGCAGTGCTGGCTGAACAAAACCCCATGCGCGAGCGTGCCCAGCTCTATCTGGACGATCCCACGCTGGTGCGTAACATCATCTCTGATGGCTGCGAGAAAGCGCGCAAGCTGGCGTCCGAGACTATGCGTGACGTGCGTGAGGCGATGGGTCTGAAATACAGCTAAACAGGATGAGATATCGCACCTAACTTATTATAGGTTTAGGCCTAATAAATGAATACTTTGGAGCAGTCTCCAGGCAACACGCACGGCGTTCATATCCATGGCCAACCGCTGTTGGAGATGCCGCAAGATCTTTATATTCCACCGGATGCGTTGGAAATTATTCTTGAGGCTTTTCAGGGGCCGCTGGATTTGTTGCTGTACCTGATCCGCAAGCACAATTTGGATGTGCTCGATATTCCGATGGCGCAGTTGACGCAGCAATACATGGCCTACATCGAGATCATGCAGCACAATCGCTTGGAATTGGCCGCCGAATATTTGCTGATGGCGGCGGTTCTGATTGAGATTAAATCACGCATGTTGTTGCCACGGTCGTCCAAGCTTGTGGATGCAGGAGAGGAAGATCCCCGTGTCGAGCTGATGCGCCGCTTGCTGGAATACGAACAGATGAAGCTGGCCGGGCAGAAACTGAACGAATTACCGCAGGCCGGACGTGATTTTGAGCTCGTTCAAGTCTTGATCGAACGTGTTGAAGAGCAGCGATTACCGAATATTTCTGTGGAAGATTTACGCCAGGCCTGGCTCGCGTTGCTGGTCCGTGCAAAGCTGAATACTCACCACAGGGTGCGGCGCGAGGAGCTTTCGGTGCGCGAACAAATGACACGTGTGTTGCGCCAGTTGCGGCACGGCGAGTTCGAAGCATTCGAGAATCTGTTTGAAGCGAGCGGTGGCATTGCACCACTAGTGGTGACTTTTATTGCAATTCTGGAGTTGGCCAAGGAGACATTGGTCGAAATTACTCAAACCGAATCATTGGGAAAAATTTATGTCCGGGCAAGCCGTAGCCTTACCGCTGAGTGAAGAAGCTGCCGCACAAATTGACGCGGTGCAACTCAAGAAAATATTGGAAGTTGCGCTGTTGACCTCCCCAGAACCACTGTCTCTGGCGGAGCTGAAAAAACTTAGCGATGCGCCAGTAGAAAATAATCTTATAGAAAAAATGCTGGAACAATTGGCGCAGGAATATGCAGGCAAAGGCGTGGAACTCAACCGAGTGGCTAACGGTTGGCGGTTTCGCGCATGTCCTGAGATGCAGCCTTATTTGGATCGCCTCAATCCACAAAAACCGCCGCGCTATTCGCGTGCGGTTATGGAAACGCTCGCAATTATTGTTTACCGTCAACCCGTAACGCGTGGCGATATCGAAGAGATTCGCGGGGTAGCAGTATCTTCGCAAATCTTGAAGACACTGGAAGCGCGCGGCTGGATAGATATAGTCGGCACGCGCGATACACCGGGTAAACCAGAGTTGTTCGCCACCACCAAACAACTGCTGGATGACCTTAATCTGCGTTCGTTGCAGGAACTACCACCGCTGGAAGAAATGAGCAGTCTGTTGGAGCACGATGAGGCATGAATTTTGAGTGCAAGCTGAACCATGAAATACATCAGTTCGCACAGCAATCCTTTCTTTAAAGAGCTGCTCAAGCTGGCCAGTTCAGCACGTCAACGCCAAAAGGCGCAGCAGACTTTATTGGAAGGCGCACATCTACTGCAGGCTTACCATGCATACGGCAGCCAACAGCCGCAGCACCTGTTGGTGACGGAGGCGGCAATGCAAAACCGCGAAGTGGCGGCGTTATTGAAAAAATTTCCTGATGTGCCGCTATCTCAATTGGACGATAGCTTGTTTGCTGAACTGTCCGAGCTCAAAACTCCCAGTTGTATTCTCGCTCTTGTTGAAATACCTCAAATAACAATCGCATCAGTGCGTAGCCGCTTTTGTTTGTTGCTGGAAGACATCCAGGATCCTGGTAATCTAGGCTCCATATTGCGTTCCGCTGCAGCAGCAGGTTGCGATGCAGTATTTTTGTCCAGGAACTGCGCCGATGCATGGTCGCCCAAAGTACTGCGGGCCGGGATGGGTGGACATTTTGTATTAAGTATCCATGAATCAACTGATTTGCTCGCTATGGTTACTTCATTTCAAGGGGAAGTTTTTGCCACTGTAGTGGGTGCAAAGAGCAATCTGTATGACTGCGATCTTCATGGCAACATTGCCTTCGCGTTTGGAAATGAGGGAGCCGGGCTGTCAGAAAGCTTGCTGGCAATAATCAGCCGACACATCACCATCCCTATGCCTGGGCGCAGCGAATCATTAAATGTTGCTGCGGCCACGGCAGTATGTCTGTTCGAAGCAGTACGGCAACGCAGATAATCTTTGATCTCAAAATTACCGGTAAATATCAAGCGGAATGTTGGTTGGAAATCTACTCCAGAAGAAGTTGAATGGAGGTACTTTTGCAGCCCGCGCTTTATGGAGTCGCGATGTGCAGCTTGATTTGCTCAATTTGGGTTGTTATAGTGAAAACGGTTTATGGCGCTTCATAACGAAAGGAAAAATAAAATGAATATGCTAGGAGCAACAACCTCAACAGTGGATGTTTCCAAAGAAAAACTAATGGACGACTTGAGAGCAGTGGTAGTAGATGCTGAAGAACTGCTGAAGGCGACTGCCAATCAGACTGGGGAACGTATCGCGGCGGCACGCGCCAGGGCAGGAGATTCATTGCAAGCAGCCAAGACTCGGCTTTCCAATGCACAAGTGGCGGTTATGGAAAAAACCCGGGCTGTCGCCACGGCCACGGATGAATACGTACATGTTAATCCATGGCAGGCCATAGGAATTGCTGCAGCGGTCGGTATTCTCCTTGGCGCAGTTATTTCCCGTCGTTGAGTCCGCTTATGAATCCTGAATCGCAGGATTCCGTTTCAGGCCAACAAACCGGGCTGATGGGTTCACTGAAAACGCTGGCGGCCACATTGGTTGGGATAGGTTGCACGAGATTAGAGCTCCTTTCCAGCGAGATAGAAGAGCAACGGGTGTGGCTAAGTTCCATGCTGTTGTGGACTTTGATTTCTCTGTTTTGTGCCGCTGTGGGTATCGTGCTGGTTGCGATATTGCTGGTAGTTGTTTTTTGGGATACCTACCTTTTGTTGACCTTGTTCATATTGGTGTTCGTGTTTGTGCTGGGGGCAATTATTTCTTCGCAGGTAGCACTTGGCAAAGCTCGGGCTAAACCCAAGCTGTTTTCGACCAGCCTTGTGGAGTTGTCCAAAGATCATGAACAGTTAACTCCCCCGTCCATATGAACGCGGAATTGATCAGAGTAGCGGAACGCAAAGCCTCGCTGGTGTCTAAAATAGGGCGCCAGCGCACAGAGATCGCTCAGATTTTGGAACCTTGGCGCGAGCCTTTAGCGATAGCAGACAAAGGCTTGCTGGCGATACGTTATCTTAAATGTCATCCAGTATTGCTGGTTGGATTAGCAATGGTTTCAGTTGTACTACGCCCAAATTTTTCGGGTATATGGTTCCAGCGCGGGTGGATGGTATGGAATATGGCGCTTGCAGTGAAGCGCGGTCTATCTGGCTTGTGAGCAAACGTTTTTGGGAATTTTGAGGAAACCTCAATTGCGGTTACGGTTTGGACCATTGATTCACTACTCTTTTATAGGTGATGCTGGATTGATTTGAAATCAGCTTCGCTAAGCCAACTGGGAAGACCCACGGGTCGAGAGACATAAAAAGCATCAATTGATGGATATTATTATCTTAACGATATCTCCATCAACTCGGACGTTTATTGACCATGGCTAAAAACATTCATCACCATCTGTATTTTCAGGTACTAACCGCCATTGTTTTCGGTATTTTACTGGGGCATTTTGTTCCAGATGCTGCTGTGGCGATGAAGCCTTTAGGTGATGGTTTTATTAAGCTGATTAAAATGATTATCGCGCCGATTATTTTCTGTACTGTGGTCACGGGGATTGCGGGAATGCAGGACATAGAAAAAGTCGGACGGGTTGGGATTAAAGCTCTGTTGTATTTTGAAGTGGTTAGTACGCTGGCGTTAATCATTGGCTTGTTAGTCGTGCATATTATTCAACCAGGTGTGGGTATGAATGTTGATGCTAGTAGCTTGGATATTAAAGGTCTAGCTACTTATACCGAGGCGGCTAAAAATCATAGTGTGGTGGAGTTTTTTCTTAACATTATTCCAAGTAGCGTGGTGGATGCGTTTGCTAAAGGCGATATGTTGCAAGTGTTGTTGTTTTCTTTGTTGTTTGGCTGTTCATTGGCGGCAATGAAAGAAACAGGCGCGGAGGTGTTGCAATTTATTCACAAAGTATCACAAGTTTTATTCGGCATCGTGGACACTATTATGAAACTCGCGCCTATCGGTGCATTTGGTGCAATGGCGTTCACTATTGGTAAATATGGTATTGCGTCTTTGCTACCTCTGGCAAAATTAATGGGCAGTTTTTATTTAACCTGCTTGCTGTTTATCTTTGTCGTGTTGGGTTTAATTGCTCGCTTGACAGGATTTAGTATTCTCAAATTCATTGCTTACATTAAAGATGAACTATTGATTGTGTTAGGCACATCGTCTTCTGAATCGGTGTTGCCGCGTATCATGGTTAAATTAGAACAACTGGGCTGTTCTAAATCGGTGGTTAGTTTAGTCATTCCGACGGGTTATTCATTTAATCTCGATGGTACGTCTATTTATTTAGCAATGGCGGCGGTTTTTGTCGCTCAAGCCACCAATACGCCATTAACGTGGACTCAAGAAGTCACTTTGTTGGGCGTATTGCTCATTACATCAAAAGGCGCGGCAGGTGTGACGGGGAGTGGATTTATTACTCTCGCCGCTACCTTATCTGTGATACCGACTATCCCTGTTGCTGGCTTAGCCTTGATTCTAGGCATAGACCGTTTTATGTCTGAAGCGCGGGCATTGACTAATTTAATCGGCAATGGTGTTGCTACTGTGGTGGCAGCTAAGAGGGAGAATGAGTTGGATGTTGAGCAATTGCAAAAATCACTGTCCTAATACTTACTCATCTGTCAAACCAACCGCTATTAATTTGGCTCTTCCCGATTTCGTGGGGTAGCTCCTAGATGTGGTATATGCTCAGGGCAAGCGCATATAAATTACCTTAAAAATCAGCGATACTGAGCTATTTTGAGTTTTGAGGAATAGGCAATGGCGTTAAGTTTAAAAGAAGCATTTTCATCGGTCTGAAGATGCGGTTATTTTGCTAGAAAATGAGTAATATTTGTTATTCTGATTTCCATGCGCAAACTCGCACTAAACCTCTTCAACAAGCATAAGCGCCAGATATTTTCGACTGGCAAAATCGCTGCTATCGTTTTTCTGGTTTTTAATGCATTTCTCTTTTTTGTCGGACCACCAGTCGTCAAATCATTTGTAGCCAAGAAAATTGGCGAGGAAATTGGACGCAAGGTTGATTTCGGCGCTGTCAATATTAACCCCTTTGCGCTGTCAGCGACGATAAGCAACATCGCCATCTACGAAGCGGGTCAACAACAGGAAAAAACTCTCGCTATAGATGAGCTTTACGTGGATGTCTCACTGGCTAGCGTTAGGCATTTTGCACCCGTAATCAATGAAATTCGAGTTACTCAACCGATCGTGCGCGTCATCCGCATCGGAGAAAACAACTTTAATTTTTCAGACATATTAAACACAATTCTCGCCAAACCA
>CAIRGS010000197.1 GCA_903878125.1 uncultured Nitrosomonadales bacterium
CATTGGTTATTACATCCAGCTTCTTCTGCGTTTCACCTTGAATATTTTCGCTACCTGCGCTCCCCAGCACACCAGTCAATGCACCTTTGTTGACACTATGGGCAATTTGTTTGCAGGCCATAATGATGTCACTGAGTAACCCAGTGAAGTCACCGGTCGCGCCCGGTAATTGCCGTTGTTCTTCGATAATGAATTGCACCAGGTTCTTGCTCATGATTTTCCTTGCCTTAAATTAATAGAATTTATGAATTTCAGGATTTTACAGGTTTTTGCATTCCCTCTCCACGCCTATAAAATATATGTTGGCAAAATAATCATTACAGTACTTTCACAGAAACTGACAGCGTGCGGTTATCCGCATCTGCTAAAATATTGAGCCTGCATGTATTTGAAGAACTGTTTGATCCAGTGATTAACGCGCACAACAAGTCTCATCAAATTCAAGTTTCGGGTTTTGGCCATCGATAGTAGGAAAGATGCACTCACTGCAATATAAATGGGGAAGTCGCCTGCCATGGAAAAATTTCAAATCAGTCGGGAATATGGCGGCTAAACGGAATTTTATAAGGGCATCTTCCATGCGTTTTCCAAAGATTTTTGTGCTTGTATTGTTTTTGTTTCCTGCTTTGGTGGGTGCAAATCAGGATGCGGATTTTCTCGTTGCGCGCGATGCATTCCGGATGGGTGATGTAGCGAAGCTTGATCGCATGGCCGCGCGATTAAAGCACTCCCCACTAGAACCTTATCTAGCTTATTACCAGTTGCGTATGCGACTGGAAACGGCGAGCGCCACTGAGGTCCAGGAATTTCTGGCGCGCCCTGATGATTCTCCCGTGATTAACCATATGCGTGCGGAATGGTTGAGGCTGCTTGGAAAAAGGCAGCAATGGGAAGAATTTGCGGCGCAATATCCACGCCTGGTGAGCGGAGAGGTCGATCTGACCTGCTATGCATTACGATCACGTCAACGTCTGCAAGAAGAACAGGTGCTGCATGAGGCACGCAATTTGTGGCTAACAAGCAGCGCGGAATTGCCGGAAAGCTGTGCGCCATTGTTCGATGCGGCAATCGCCGGCGGTATCATTAATGCGACGGATATATGGCTACGTTTGCGCCTGGCATTGGAGGCAGGCAATCTGACGCTGGCTAAACAGCTCTCGGAGAGGTTGCCCGCCAAGCGCGCCCTTTCTTCCTCCGAGCTGAATAGTGCCGCCAACGATCAGGTGCGTTATCTAGCCAATGCCAAGCTGGATAACGCCTCCGAAGCGCAGCGCACAGTGGCGCTGTTTGCCTTGCAACGGCTGGCCAAGCAATCGCCGCAATTAGCCTTTTTACAATGGGAAAAAAATGCGGCATATTTTACTGCGGATGAGCATCATTATTTTTATGGGTGGTTAGCTTACGAAGCGGCACGTAAGCGAGATTCGCGCGCGCTGGAATGGTACAAGGCGGCAGGTGAGGCGTCCCTGACCGGGCCGCAACTGGCATGGCGTGCCCGAGCGGCCTTGCTTACGCAGAACTGGCATGAAGTTTGGGCAAGCATTAATGCCATGACGCCGCAACAACAACGGGAGGGCGTCTGGCGATATTGGAAGGCGCGTGCTCTGAAAGCTCGGGGAAGTTTGCCGGAAGCAAATGCGCTGTTTGCTGAATTGAGCAGCGAACATAATTTTTACGGTCAACTTTCCGCTGAGGAGATCGGCATCACTCCTGCCGCAACAATGCCTGCCAGCTATCAGCCAAGCACAGCGACAATAAATGCAATGCTGGCGCAGCCCACCGTCCAGCGTACACTGGCGTTATATCGCATGGATTTGCGTACTGACGCGGCCAAAGAATGGGTATGGGCGGCGCGCAAGCTTGACGATCAACAGCTGTTGGTGGCAGCTGAAATTGCGCGCCGCAACGGGATGTATGACCATGCTATCAACACCGCCGATCGTACCGTGCAGATACATGACTTCAGCCTGCGTTATCTCGCACCCTACCGGGAGGCATTACAGGGTTACATTCGCAAAAATGAACTGGAAGAAGCCTGGGTGTATGGATTAATACGGCAGGAGAGTCGTTTCGTCTATCAAGCCAAATCGCCAGTAGGCGCGACAGGCCTTATGCAGATCATGCCTGCTACGGCGCGTTGGATAGCGCGACAGCTAGGGATGAAGAGTTATCGCAAAGCACTTGTGAATCAACTTGACACTCATTTCAAGCTTGGCACGTATTACATGAAAACGGTGCTGTCGTCACTCGACAATAGTCCGGTGCTGGCCTCCGCAGCCTACAATGCCGGACCCTCACGCGCCCGCAAATGGCGGGGGGAAAGCGCATTGGAAGGAGCCATTTACGCCGAAAATATTCCCTTTGATGAAACACGCAATTACGTAAAGAAGGTGATGAGCAATACCATGTATTACTCCCAGCTTTTCGGCCAACCACCGCGTTCTCTTAAGCAACGTTTGGGCGTGATAACAGCAAAAAATGCTGTTAACCAGCAGGCTACCCCTGATGAAAGATAGCTGCCTGAAAGTTTATAGTGTTGGCGGCGCAGTGCGCGACGAACTGCTCGGTCTTCCAGTGAGCGACCACGATTGGATGGTGGTGGGCAGTACGCCAGAAGACATGGTGGCGCGCGGCTATAAGCCGGTGGGCAAGGATTTTCCGGTGTTCCTGCATCCGCACAAACACGAGGAATATGCGTTGGCACGCACCGAGCGTAAAACTGCGCCCGGCTACAGGGGTTTTGCCATTCATGCCGCGCCGGACGTGACGCTGGAGCAAGACTTGCTGCGTCGCGACTTTACCATTAACGCCATTGCACGCGACCAAGACGGCAAGTTAATTGACCCCTATAACGGCATCGCCGACTTGCGCGCTGGTATATTACGCCACGTCAGTTCGGCGTTCAGCGAAGACCCGGTGCGGATTCTGCGCGCGGCGCGCTTCGTGGCACGTTTCGGTTTCAGCATAGCGCCGGAGACGTTATCGCTGATGCGCGCAATGGTGGCAAATGGTGAAGTGGATGCGCTGGTACCGGAACGTGTGTGGCAAGAGTTGGCGCGTGGTCTGATGGAAAAAGTGCCGTCACGGTTTTTTTTCACGCTACGAGATTGCGGTGCGCTTATGAAAATCCTGCCGGAAGTAGACGCGTTGTTTGGCGTGCCACAGCCGCCTAAACATCACCCAGAAATCGATTGCGGCATACACACCATGCTGGTGCTGGACGATGCGGCACAACATGACTACCCACTGGAAGTGCGTTTTTCTGCGCTAACGCACGACCTCGGCAAGGGGAACACACCAACGGATATTTTACCGCGCCACATTGGCCACGAGGCACGCAGTGTCGACTTGTTGCGTGCCTTGTGTGTGCGTCTGCGCGTAACCAACGAATGCCGCGACCTTGGCTTGCTGGTGGCGCGCTATCACGGCAATGTGCATCGTGCCCCCGAGCTGCGCCCCGACACCATAGTCGCCATATTGCACAGTTGCGATGCGTGGCGCAGGCCGGAACGCTTCACGCACCTGTTGCAGGCATGTGCTTCAGATGCGCGGGGGCGCACCGGACACGAACAGGATACTTATCCGCAGGCGGATTATTTGCTGCGAATGTTACGGGCAACGCGGACGGTGAATGCAGGGGAGATTGCGCAGCAGTGTGAGGATAAAAATGCTATTGCTGACAAGGTGCGTGAGGCACGGATTATGGCAGTGGAGCGGGCAATTAAAGGTTGAATTTCTCGTTCCACACATTTAATTTAAAATATTATTTTATTTTATCAATTTTTCTTCTATATGTTTCTCGCCATATACTGA
>CAIRGS010000198.1 GCA_903878125.1 uncultured Nitrosomonadales bacterium
CTTAGCCACTTCTGCATCTAGTGTGGATAAGCCGGTATCTGAAAACAGATTTAAGTTGCCCTCACCATTTCTATCACATACTGCTATTCGAAGATTTATATCTCGAGGGCGCTGCTCACAAAGGCGAGCATAAAACTCTGGATTTGGTTCAATATTGATACCAAACCATCCCTTGTCATAAAATAATTTTGTAACCGAATCAGTATCTGGCCAAGCGGCACCAACATCAACATAGAAGCCATTTTTGACATCCTTCAATGCACGCCAGAGGATGATATCCTCAAGATTTTGGGAGTAAGAAATCAGTTGCATTGAATTCGCCCCATTTAAAAAAAGAAAATTCCCAAAATGCCTGTCCTCATTAGCAATAAGGAAATCAAGTCCGCAGATGACACTTATAAGCGACCCACACTCCTTAATCCACTCATTTCTTTCCTCAGGATTGATAGTAAGCTGACTAATTAATCCACGTTCAATGCGCGACCCAAATGCATAACTCCCATCTGGCATTAATAAAATTACGCCATATGGAACAGCAATACCGCATGCTGCAAAAATTTTGTAACAAAGCAGCTCGCTAGCAGCTACTTAACCTGACTTTACCGCGTAATCCATCCCATCTACGCCAATGGCCAATTCGACCATATCTGCACTTTTATCGAACGGGCTAGGGATTGTAGTATGAACTTTTATTGGAAATAGCTGAGTATTTAATTAGAACCCGATTCACCCAATTCTGGGATTTTGGCATACGGCCTGAACAAACATGCCGTATATTTTCTGTTATTGTCAATTCCATCCTAACATACTCATCATCAACGCCATCTAAATTCGTGAGTACGATAACGCCCCTATGCTATACGAATTTTTCCAGCCTTTTGCCTGCAGTTGAAAGCAAAAACAATGACTACATTATTTTCAGAGTTGCCCCGCCAGTGCCCCACAAAAGAACAATGGCCTAGGTTTTTACACCTAAGCCATTGTTTTATTGGTGGGTCGTCAGGGACTTGAACCCCGGACCAAAGGATTATGAGTCCTCTGCTCTAACCAACTGAGCTAACGACCCAATACTGGTTTGAAGCACTTTTCAAAGTGCGCTCATTATAATTAACTCTCGCCGTCAAGGAAGCTTTTCAGCTTGTCAGAACGAGACGGATGACGGAGCTTGCGCAGTGCCTTTGCCTCGATCTGGCGGATTCGTTCGCGTGTCACATCGAATTGCTTACCTACCTCTTCAAGGGTGTGGTCAGTATTCATTTCTATACCAAAGCGCATGCGCAGCACCTTGGCTTCACGCGGTGTGAGCGAATCGAGTATGTCTTTGGTGACATTGCGCAAGCTGTCATATACCGCTGCTTCAATCGGTGCCAAGGTATTCGAATCCTCAATAAAATCGCCCAGATGCGAATCGTCATCGTCGCCTACCGGGGTCTCCATAGAAATCGGTTCCTTGGCAATCTTCAAGATTTTGCGGATCTTGTCTTCGGGCATTTCCATCTTTAGCGCCATCGTTGCAGCATCCGCTTCCAGCCCGGTTTCTTGCAATATTTGACGCGAAATACGATTCATCTTATTGATGGTTTCAATCATGTGCACCGGGATACGTATGGTGCGAGCCTGATCTGCGATGGAACGCGTAATGGCTTGGCGTATCCACCATGTGGCATACGTCGAAAATTTGTAACCACGGCGATATTCGAATTTATCCACCGCTTTCATCAGTCCGATGTTGCCTTCCTGAATCAGGTCAAGAAACTGTAAGCCACGATTGGTGTATTTTTTAGCGATGGAAATCACCAGACGCAGGTTAGCTTCAATCATGTCACGCTTGGCGCGACGTGCTTTGGCTTCGCCGTTGGTCATTTGCTTGTTGATATCTTTCAGATCGCGAATTGGAATGCCCACACGCTGCTGCAAATCAAGTAGCTTCTGTTGTTGTTCGACAATGGCGGCCTGGAAACGTGACAGTGTTTCGCTGTAAGGTTTTTTGGCAGCCACTTCGCGCGCTACCCAATCAAGCCTCTCTTCGTTGCCCGGAAAGGTCGTAATGAAATGTGGGCGCGGCATGCGTGACTTGGTAACGCATAGCTCCTGAATGATGCGCTCATGGCTGCGCACTTCTTCCACCAAATTGCGCATGGTGTCGCAAAGTGCATCTACCTGCTTGGCAGAAAAACGGAGTTGCGTAAGCTCGGCGGAAATCTGCTCCTGAAGCTTGTTGTACTGTGCGCTTCGGTAACCATGCTTCTCGTAGGCTTTGCCGATTTTAATGAAGAGATCGCGAATGATTGCGAAACGCTCCAGCGCGTCAATCTTGAGTTTGGCCAGATTGGCTGCTGCAATAGCCTCAGTATCTTCTACATCTTCCTCTTCATCCTCCATGGCTTCATCGTTAATCTCCTCTTCAACGATTATGGACTCACCCTCAGGCTCAATGAAACCATCGACAATTTCGTCAATACGCAATTCCTCACGTATAACTTTATCGACTAGCGCTAGAATTTCGGCAATGGTGGTCGGACAGGCAGAAATCGCCTGAATCATGTGCTTCAGGCCTTCCTCAATGCGTTTGGCAATTACGATCTCATCTTCGCGCGTGAGCAAGCCCACTGTGCCCATTTCGCGCATATACATGCGCACAGGGTCAGTAGTACGGCCAAATTCCGAGTCTACGGTAGAAAGTGCTGCCTCGGCAGCTTCCACCGCATCTTCGTCGGCCACAACAGGTGCCGCATCCGACATAATTTGATTTTCAGCATCGGGAGCATCATCACACACGGTGATGCCCATATCGTTGATCATGCTGACGACGCCTTCAATCTGCTCGGCCTCTAACATTTCTGGCAGATGATCGTTGATTTCGCCAAAAGTCAAATAGCCGCGCTCCTTGCCCAGAATAATCAAAGCCTTAAGGCGCGTGCGTCGTGCCTCAATATCCTGCGCCAGCTCTACAGGGTCAGCAATCTGCTTTGCAATTGATGCCTGTTTGGCTGAAATAGATGTTTTTTTGTCTTGCTGAGTTGCCATATTCGGTGGATTCCCATTTAATTAAATGAGTTAACACATTGCGGGTTAACACAATGCTTTTGAAAAGGGTGCGGATTATACCCGATTTTACAAAAACTTTCCGCCCCAAAATTTTGCATTGCCTTCATTTGAGTTCACTGCGTTGTAATAGTTGCAGATACAGTGATCGTTCTTGTTCGTCCAAGCCCTTCATCCCTGCGCCATGCATTTTTGCATGTAAAACCTGTAATTGCTGATTGCGCTGTTCATTGCGTAATCTGGTTAATACGTCGTGAAACTCTGCTACTACATTAAACGTTTCACCCCATTGCATGATTTCAGCTTGCTCTGCCGCTAATAATGATTCATGCAATGTGCCTTGAAAATTCTGGATCATGGCTGCACTGCTTACCGCCCCTTCCTGCATGCGCGACCATTCGGCCAGCGCAATAATGGCTGCTGCTTCCGCCCCCACTGGCATCCAATTTTCTGGCAACTCTCGCGCCAGATCGGGCTGAAATAATAAGCAGCGCAGTAACACGCGCAAGTTTGATACGACAGGACGTGCCGCTTTTTGTAGCGCGCGACGTGGCGAAGCGCCTATCGGTTTGATTGCGTACAGTGCTTCCAATTCCGCCTGGGTAATCCCCGCCAGCGCCGCCACTTCCTTGCGTAGCAACAGCGCGGTAGTGGGCGCAGAAATAGCTGTTAGCAAAGGCTTGGCGAGCTGCAACAAGGCAGTGCGCCCTTCCTGGGTACGCAGGTCAACTTGCGTTGATAATTCACGCAACACATAACTGGACAGCGGCAAAGCCTCTTGCAGTAGCTTCTCAAATGCCGCTGTTCCATGCTCCCGCACAAAGCTATCAGGATCGTGTCGCGAAGGCAGAAACAGGAAGCCGATGTTTTTACCATCTATCAATTGTGGTAATGCATTCTCCATCGCGCGCCATGCCGCACGCTGTCCAGCTGCATCGCCATCAAAACAGAACATTACTTTATCGGTCAAACGCAGCAGCTTTTGCATGTGATAGGGCGTAGTCGCCGTTCCCAACGTGGCAACGGCGTATTCAATACCATGCTGGGCAAGTGCCACTACATCCATATAGCCTTCTACTACCAAAACCTGCCGTTTGGTGCGTATTGGTTTCAGCGCCTGGAACAGGCCGTATAACTCGCGTCCTTTTCCGAATAGTGCGGTCTCCGGCGAGTTGAGATACTTGGGATCACCCGAGTCCAGCACTCGCCCACCAAAGCCAATCACCTGCCCGCGCGCATTCACAATGGGAAACATTATGCGGTCACGGAAACGGTCGTACCGTTTGCCGTCCTCGTTTTCTATTACAAGACCCGTCTCCAAGAGGCTACTGTCCTGATAGTTTGCGAAGGCGATTCCCAAATTTTGCCAGCCCTGCGGCGCATAGCCGATGCCAAAGCGTAACGCTACTTCGCCACTTAAGCCGCGCCGCTTAAGATAGTCGATGGCGGGTGACGACAGCTTGAGCTGGTCGCGATAATAACGAGTTGCAGACTGCATTACTTCATACAAATCAGGAGTAACTTTATGCTGTTGCGCTTGTTCCGGCATAGGCGCTTCGCGTGGCACCGTCACGCCAGCACCGCGCGCCAATTCTTCCACGGCATCGACAAAACCCAACCCGCCGTGCTCCATGACAAACCCAATAGCCGTACCATGCGCGCCGCAGCCAAAGCAGTGATAAAACTGCTTATTTTGGCTGACGGTAAACGAGGGGGATTTTTCGTTGTGGAAAGGACAGCAGGCAACATAATTAGCGCCTGCTTTTTTAAGCGGAACGTAACGCTCGATTACATCCACAATGTCGAGACGGTTGAGCAAATCATGAATGAAATTTTTTGGAATCATCCTGGCTCCGCCTCTCGTTTTACCAATGTGGTATGTACACCCAAGAGTAATTGATTACTGATTTTACGTAATTCGTGACAGATTCATATTCACTGCAGCGATCATTTTCGTGAACGCGAAAATGACTGTGTGATTAAGTGGTGGGCTACGATTTTATGGTGCGAATTCAATATGCATTGTGTATGGCTTAATTTAAGCAATACACAATGCATAATGTTACTGAGATAAACGCGCCTTCACCAGCGCTGAAACTTTACCCATGTCTGCTCGACCCGCCAGTTTCGTCTTGAGCAACGAGATTACCTTGCCCATTTCCTGGGCACTCTGAACACCACTACTAGCAATGGCATCGTTGACTGCAACTTCCACTTCGGCTTCAGTCATCGGCTGCGGCATGTATGTTTGCAGTACACTGATTTCAAATTTCTCAATGTCGGCCAACTCTTGCCGAGCCGCCGCTTCAAACTGGGTAATTGAATCACGCCGTTGCTTGATCATTTTATTGATGACTGCAATGACGTCGGCATCCGATAACTCGATGCGTTCATCTACCTCGCGTTGTTTGATTGCGGCCAGCAACAGACGGATAGTACCGAGGCGCACCGAATCCTTAGCGCGCATGGCCGTCTTCATGTCTTCTCTGATTTGCAGCGTCAGATTCATGTTGAACTCAATCTCGCGGGAAATTTGCTGGCAGACTCCGCATCAACGCGTAGTCGCTAACGATTTGGGGATTAATATAGCTTTGGCGGCAGGACTTGGCTACGCAGGCGCTTGTAATGCCGTTTCACGGCAGCAGCCAGCTTGCGTTTACGTTCCGCTGTAGGTTTTTCATAGAATTCGCGAGCGCGCAATTCAGTTAGCAAACCAGTCTTTTCCACTGAACGCTTAAAGCGACGCATTGCCACTTCAAACGGTTCATTTTCCTTAACACGCACAGTCGTCATAAACAAACTACCCTTCAACAAAAAAATTAAGGGCGCGATTCTACCAAAATATCGCCCTCTTCCACAACCTGAATTTAGATGTTCTTTTCTAAGGCATTGCAAATGCCTGATCATCCCCGGTTTCGTCTTCCAGCGAAGGCCTTCACGCAACCAGCTTTTTATCCTGCAGAGTACTACTATTGTATCGGTTAAAATATAATGCATTTTGAAAACTTACAAAAAGGTAACGGCGATATGAAAGCGAGCATTAAATGGGTAGAGCAGGTTTCCTTCTTGGGCGAAACCGAAAGCGGTCATACCATCCTGATGGATGGTCCTCCCGAAAGTGGCGGCCGTAATCTCGGGCCGCGTCCAATGGAGCTTGTGCTGCTCGGCACGGGCGGCTGCACCACTTACGACGTTATTCACATCCTCAAGAAAAGCCGCCAGCAAGTAACTGATTGCGTGGTAAAAATAGAAGCAGAGCGGGCCGTAGAAGACCCTAAAGTATTTACCAAGATTCATTTCCATTTTATCGTGACCGGCAAAGATCTCAAGCTCGAGCAAGTCGAGCGTGCCATCCAACTCTCTGCTGAAAAATACTGCTCGGCCTCCATTATGCTAAGCAAAATGGCGGACATTACACACGATTTTGAGGTAATTCAGGAGACACCTTAAAATAATAGAAACTTAAGGGCACCTTCAAATTGCACAGCAGAGGATACTGGGATTCCGACAATTCTCAATGCGGGGATTGGAAAACGTCAAAGGCGAGTTTAATCTGGTCGCAATGGCGTGGAATTTGAAGCGAATATTTGTGTTGGCAGGGTAGTTTGGAAGGACAATACAGCGATTTACGTCGGTTATGACCGTTCCTGAACGGCTAAAAAACTGTTTGATGAAAAAGTGAAAATACAATTTATGAAATCATGATCAAATCCGCTCGACAAGTCCGAGTTGTTGGCAGTTTTAACGGCAAGACCAACAGGTTGCTAGACAATGCCAATCAAGCAACAAAATAACAAAATATCATAGTAACCTCCTGAAGTGCACCTCTAAAAATCCAATTTACGTCACAATACGGCGTTATTTGAAACAAAATACAGCTTACATATCAATTATATGCTGCGCTCAAATTATTTCTCATACCTTGTCTTGCTAAGAAACTTGAATCTTTAGATGTGCCGTGAAAGGAATTTAGAACTGCCAGCCCATAAGCCCATAAATGCTAACTAGACCTGTCCTAGTCACACCTTCAGGAGAACGGGTTGCAAAAGCAATCGGGATGGTTAGTCGGTCGAAGGGCTTCAATGCTATCCCAACGAGGGTGCCCTGTCTTTCTATAAAAGGAGCGTAGGCTTTATTCTTTTCGGACTTATATTCCACAATAGCATTAACATATTTGTGCATAGGAACTGCAATTGCAGCGTCAAAAGAAAGAGTCTTTTCACCCTGTTTGGCAGTTCCTAAATAATAAGGCACAAACGAAGCAATTAACCTTTCTGTTTTGAATGTTAAAGGAAGCTCAGTTATTAAATATGAGCTGGATTGCCCAGGGCTGGTTAGGGTACGCCCAGCAGAAGCCATAATCGCAGCACCGAAGTCGCCCTTATCCATAAACTTATACTTTAAAGTGCCGCGATTATTACGATTATCATTGCCCTCGACATAGGTTCTGCCATTAAGATATTTAATGTCCACCCTGACTCAGAGGCTATCAGTAATACCATAGGCGATACGTGCCTTATCTCCTAATGCGCCGAAGACCATCTGCTGCTGACCTATAGTTTCCGCCAGTTCCGTGTGAATCAGATGAGAAGGACGAATTACTCGGGATGGTCCCTTGGAGATTTCATTAGCTGAAATGCCTTCAGTTGTACCTCCTGCATTGTCAGCGGCGTTTGCGATACCAAGAAAAGAAAAGAAGATACAGAAAATAAA
>CAIRGS010000199.1 GCA_903878125.1 uncultured Nitrosomonadales bacterium
CGGTTGTTTGCTTTGGCGGGCTTTCCGTTTGTGATGGCCCACATGAATTTTGGACTTCGTGGAAGGGAGAGTGCGGATGACGCGCAGTTTGTGGCTGATTTAGCGAAGGAGTTGGGGGTGGAGTGCATCGTAGAGAAGGGCGATGTAAAGGGTTATCGCAGGCAAAATGGGGTATCGGTTCAGATGGCAGCGCGGGATTTGAGGTATGATTTTTTTCGTCGTTTGATGCAGGAAAGGGGCTTGGAACGGTTGGCGACGGCGCATCATGCAGATGATAATTTGGAGCATTTTTTCGTGTATTTGTATCGAGGGAATATGGATGTCGCTTGGCGGGGGATATGGGCGGAGCAGGGCGATGTGATACGGCCGATGTTGGGGTATCGGAAGGAGGCGTTGATTTTGATGGCTCAGGAGCAGGGATGGGTGTGGCGGGAAGACAGGACCAATCAAGGAATAGATTATTTGCGCAACAAGGTGAGGCATGCTGTGATGTCGTCTTTGGACGAATTTGTGGCGGAGTTTTACGAGATTTCCCAGCAGGTGCAGATTTTGGATACAGAGGGGAAGGCATTGGCGGAGGCGGTTTGGATGGACGAGTGTGGCGAGGGTTGGATTTCGCAGGGGTATTTGGGTCGTTGTGGTGGGGTGAGAACGCCTGTGGAATCTTTGGATGGAGATTCTGCGGTTGAAAATTTGGCGGCACCTATAAGGTTAGGGATTGGTGCTGGAAACCGAAATCCATTTTATCGGCATTTGCAGCAGCATTTGATGGGTTTGGGATTTTCGAAGTCGCAGGTGGATCAGGCGTTGACATCGAGGCAGGTAGGGAGTCGTTTTACCTCGGAAGGATATATTTTGTGGATAGGCAGGATGGGTTGGTCGGTGTTATCGAAGGAGGTTGTATCGCCTAGTGCTATCGCCATTGAATGGGGGGAGGGTGAGTGGACATGGGGAGATTTGCGCTTGGGGTTTAACGGTTTGGGTTTTAGGAATTAAGGTTCAAGGCGGCTTAGGGTTCATTGCAGGGTGTAGAGTTTAAAGCCAGGGTTCCGTAATTTATAGTGCAGGTTAGGTTTCAAAGTTTAGGGCTTAGGTCAGACTTGCAGTTTCATAGTCAAAGCTTGGTATTCCGGTGTTGTTGCAAAGGCCAGGGAACTTGTTCCACAGGTCACACTTGATTAAAACAATGTACTATTGTGTATGACATAGGCTGGTCGGCCAGAGCTGCATGATGAGCGTGTGCCTCAGTTAGTGCTGATTGGAATCACTGCTCCATGTTGGCAATTTCTTAGCTTCACAGTTGCAGATCAAATGTGGGGATTAACTAAACAGCGCAGATGGTTTCAATTACACCTGAACTTGCACATGTAATTTAATGGTTTCTTAGCAAAGATAACTTATTAACTGACATTTAAACACATGATTCCAATTCGAGATCATATCACGTTTGCAGTTGCACATGCATGGCATTGTGTATGGTTAGATTCTAGCACACTGACAATTTAAGACAACGCTCACGTACGACTATTACACCAGCAAATACACGCATCTCATTTACTCTGACAATTGGATATATTCGCTGCAAGTTTATATAATACATTTTATCGATATTGAATCTGATTTCAATCTACGCCAGCAGCTGCATTGCCAAACCATTCAACTTCACATCCTTCGATATATCAACCATCAGCGCGTGCATCACTGATTACATTCGGAGGTCTACCAAACTACATAGCCTGGTGATACCAGATCAATTGATTGCTCCAACCAATCAGCCGACAATCAACCACTCCAGTGACCAAGTCTACCGATCTTTTTGTTTTCAGTTCTGCATCACTACAGTTGCTGGGTCTGGAGTCGTGAGATCCAGTTGATACATCTCCTCGGTCATTGTTGTTGCAGCTGTTCACACATTAGTTCAGATTCCCTGCGTTGCGGCTACTCGGCTCTCCGGCTTTGCATTTGGACTGCTTGACTTGACTCTACAGCTCGAGCGGTTGCTGCTACGTGCCATCTAAGCATCGCACTACAATGCCTTCTCGTCGCAGGGCATCGGGTGCGGTTAAGCAGGATGAATTGCGGCATTTGCGACTTCTTGACGCAGCAAAATACATCACAGATCCTGAGTCGCTGGAGGAGCACCTGCAAAGCTTGCTGGATGGCATCAAGGCAGGACGTGATCGTACATTTCAGAAAATCAAGGCTGAGCACACTGCGTTCAACAGACGCATTGAAATGGCGAAAGAAATATTGGACAATCCAAAATGTGACCCAGGCCAACGCATGACAGTTCTTGCGTACCTCTGGAAAGAAACCCGCATTTTTGACATTCATGATCGACAGGCATTGTCGACCTTGCACGAGGACGAAATTGAGATTTTGGCCTCAGCAATGATACAACAAGAGGGACGGCAACATGCAAAGTTGGAGGTCAGCCTGCAAGCAATGGACGAGGCTATTGACGGCATTAATAGCAAAGTGGATCAAGGTACGATTGACATGAATGAGCTTCGCGGTATTCAGCAAGGCGTGCAGGGCAGCATCACGAGCATTCATCTTTCCATTCGAGCTCTTCACGATGAAATGAAGATCGTGAAGCTGAAATGGCTCAGCATGCAGCAAACATTGACAAACAACTGTCAAGCAGCCACCATCCGTCAAGCCGTGTCAGGCCCATGCATCGTGACACGATCTCAAACATCGTCACCTCGGGGCACCGGCACTGACCGCCTGCGCAAGCAGAGAGATGCTAGCGCCGAGCGCTTGCAACGTGGCGTGGACCGGGTAATGTCTGGACACCGCCAAGACTTTGATTCGCACTTTTCCATTGTTACAGAAGCTCAGAAGCTGTCACGGCTTCAAAAATCACTTGGCAAGTTTACAGGAGAGGGTGCCACGGAAGAACATGCCACGGAAGAACATGCCACATCATGAATTTAGGGATATTTCAGGCAACCAATTTGCCGCAATGAAGCGCATTCTCAAGCCAGTCAATAATGTTCACACTAATTCAGGTCAGATATAGTTAGAAATTTGTCAGCATGACTAATTTGGTGTCAGAGTGTTTAACAAGTCAGCGTTCGGTTGATATGTTGGTTGGAAGGCTTATGATACATTATCATTCGATTATGAAAACAACACCACTTCCTTAATTGATACCAAATCTGCGCGTATGTATAAAA
>CAIRGS010000200.1 GCA_903878125.1 uncultured Nitrosomonadales bacterium
CGACGTACATTTGTGCGCCCCATCTACTCGCACTGCGCGCATTCAAGAAACGCATTTGGTTTTACTGCACAGCCTTTGCGATGGCGTTGATCATCTACTGTTAGATTAAAAAGGAAATCACATGACGAGCATGATGAAGTGGTCTCTTGGGTTTATGGCAGCAACGCTACTAAGTGGATGCGGAATATTAGCGGTTGGCGCCGTAACCGGAACCACCACCATTCTTGCCGATCGCAGATCGCCTGGAGTACAAGCAATCGATTTGGGTGTTCAGTTAGAGGCGGGCAATCATCTCATTAAGCGCTATGGTGATAATGCCCACATTACAGTCACATCATTTAACCAAAAGGTCCTGTTGACGGGCGAAGCAAAAGACGCGGATATCAAAGGTGGAGCGGGCTCGTACGTAAAAGAATTAAAAAATGTGCGATCCGTTTTTAATGAAATTATCATTGGGCCTAATAGTTCATTTACTGCACGTGCGAACGATACGTATCTTGCGTCGCGCATCAAAACACAAATGGTCTTTACGAATGACCTACCATCCAACTCGATGAATATTGTGGTCGAGGCAAGTAATGTTTATCTCATGGGCATCCTCACAAAAGCAGAAGCAGAGCGCGCTAAAAAAGTGGCAAGCAATACGAGTGGTGTAAAACAAGTGTTCGTATTTTTTGACATCATTTCAGAAGCGGAAAGGCTGCGTCTTGAGCAAGAAGGCAAAGCAGATAGATCGCAAACCAATACGAACGTAAACAATTAACCCAAACCTGTTTTATGCCCCCAATGCCCATGCATGCATGGGCATTTTTTATGGCTGGCTGTGCATTCCATAAAACCAACGCCAAATTTGTTTGGATTGTTTTAGGTTCGCCTTAAGGGCGTAGTCAAGATCTGCCATGTGTTCTTGCGATGCTTCATGCAAAATACTTTGCGCATTTGCTGGCGGCAAAATTAAATACGCATCCGCATCGCCATAAGCAAATTCAACACGCATACCAAGCTTGTGAGCTAAATGCATCATCGCCTTGTTTTTCGCCAAGCAATGCACAAATAAAGTATCGATGTGCGTATTGCGTGCATGGACAGCGGCGCGCGCCAAGAGTGCTGCACCAAGACCGCGATGGCGGTCATCGTGTAATACAGAAACTCCAAATTCAGCAGAGCTTGTGCCGTCGTTAGCAGACGGTACATAAGCAAGGTGTGCAATGCCGACGAGATCCAATGCGTCATTAAAAACACCAAACAGCGCATCACGATTGAAATTCAGATTTGCCACATAGCGCTCGATGATTGCATCTGAGGTGGGCGAGCCAAAGCGCAAGTGGCGATCTTCAGCCTCTAAGGCCAAAAAATGGCTTAGTGCGGCCGTACGATGGGTGTCGTCAAGCTCGCGAACCAGTGTCGCCGGATAGGCTGCTAGCTTAGTAGTGCCAACAGCAGTGGACATGGGCTTCATTATCAGACCACTCTAGCAGAAAGGCTGGAATAAATCAGGGTTTTCCCTAGTTTATTTCCTCGAAATGTGAAAATAAAAGATTCTCAAAAATTCAGTAAATGTGAATTTTCTTAACTTATTGATTTGTATGTATATTTCAATAAACCTTCAAAAAAACATCGAAATATTAAGAAAAAGACTACGAAAGGTGTTGACAGTCCCCTGTAGTCATGGCATAGTCTCACCTCTCTGCCGGAACATTTTTTATTTAAAGCGTTTTGGCCCTCTTTAAAAAATAGTCAATCGATAATTGTGGGTACTGAGTGAACGCATCCAGTCCTTCGGGACAGATGTAAATAAACAGTACTCA
>CAIRGS010000201.1 GCA_903878125.1 uncultured Nitrosomonadales bacterium
GCCGAACAGTTAGCGGCGCAATTTCTGCAACGCCATGGCCTCAAGTTGCTGCAACGGAACTATAGCTGCCGTTATGGCGAAATTGACCTGATTCTGCAAGATGGTGACACGCTGGTATTTGCCGAGGTACGTTTGCGCAGTCGTGGCGATTTTGGCGGTGCTGCGGCCAGCATTAATGCGGCCAAGCAGGCTCGACTGATACACACCGCTCAGCATTACCTCGCCACACTGAGCCGTACCCCGCCTTGCCGTTTTGATGCGCTGTTGTTTGATACGCTGGATAGCGCTCGACTGGAATGGATCAAGAATGCTTTTACCGCCTGATTTCGGGTAACATCCGCATTCATAGCAGCGGATTTTTGGCACTGTGAACTTTGACCAGCAGAATCCGTCAGCTCTTCGACGACATATTAGTGAGAGGGGAACATGCGTTATTTAAATTACCTGCTATTGGCTATCGTGCTAGGTGCGATGCAAGGGTGCTTTCCGATAGTTGCTACGGGTGTCGGCGCGGGTGCGTTATTATCATCAGATCGCCGTACTGCCGGCATTATTATTGAAGACCAAAACATCGAGAACAAGGCACTCGGCCAAGTAACTGCCCAATATAATGACACCGTGCATGTGAATGTCACCAGTTTCAATCGCCGTGTGCTCATTACTGGCCAAGTGCCTAATGAAACAGTTAAAGCTGATATTGGAAAAATAGTTTCAAGCTTGACGAATGTAAAAGCTGTCAATAACGAACTGCAGATATCAGCCCTCGCTGATTTATCGTGGCGTAGCAATGACGCCCTTATTACTAGCAACGTCAAGTTGCGCTTCATCAATAACAGCCGAGAATTTCAGGCTGATCATGTAAAAGTAGTTACCGAAAACAGCTCAGTATTCCTGATGGGCTTGGTCTATCACAAGGAAGCTGAAGCCGCCGCCGAAATCGCCAGCACCTCGCGTAGCGTGGAACGTGTAGTTAAGATGTTTGAATACCTCGATTAAGTGTCGCTTGCCAGCCCGCCAAGTTTAAAAATTACAAACGGGAAAAATTTCAGAGCAATAGTTTTGTGCGAGAAAAGCCAAGGCGGTATGGAACACAACTTTGAATGACCATGCTTAATCCCACCGAAATTACCCTGCATCAACAATCAAAACTGCTGGAAATAGCCTTCAATGACGGCTCACGCTACCGCTTGCCTTATGAATTTCTTCGCGTTCATTCGCCTTCTGCCGCAGTACGTGGACACGGCCCGAGCCAGGAGGTGCTGCAGGTCGGTAAGCAAGATGTGAACGTGATCGACGTGCAGCCCGTAGGCAGCTACGCCATCAAACTGACTTTCGATGATGGCCACAATACCGGCCTATATTCCTGGGATTATTTGAATGAGCTTGGGAAATATCAGGATGCTTTGTGGCACGAATATTTATGCAAATTGGCAGAAGCGGGAGAGAGCCGTGTTCCACATCATCCAGTAGATTTACTCGATAAATCCGAGGAAATAAAATGAACAAAACAACTCATTTCGGTTTCACGACTGTTGCGGAAACAGAAAAAAGCGAGCGCGTAGCCAAGGTATTCACATCCGTCGCCAGCAAATATGATGTTATGAACGACCTCATGTCAGTTGGCTTGCATCGGCTATGGAAGCGCTTCGCCATCCAGATCAGCGGTGTGCGGGTAGGGGAACGAGTGCTGGATGTGGCAGGTGGGTCGGGCGACCTCTCCCGTCAGTTTGCCAAGCGTGTAGGCAACAGCGGCCAAGTTTGGCTCACCGACATTAATAAAGCCATGTTGCGCGTCGGCCGCGATCGCTTGATTGATGATGGTCTGAACATACCCGTTGCACAGTGTGATGCGGAGAATTTGCCATTTCCGACTAATTATTTCAACTGTGTCAACATTGCTTTCGGCCTGCGCAATGTGACGCACAAGGATGCTGCGCTACGTGAAATGCAGCGCGTGCTTAAGCCCGGTGGCCGCTTGCTGGTGCTGGAGTTTTCCAAGGTGTGGAAGCCGATGGAGCCGCTGTATGATACTTACTCGTTCAAGCTGCTGCCAAAATTGGGCGAGCTGATCGCCAAGGATTCAGACAGTTATCGCTACTTGGCGGAATCTATCCGCATGCACCCTTCACAGGAGGAGCTTAAGCGCATGATGGAAGAAGCTGGACTCTCCCGTGTTGAATATTTCAATCTTAATGCTGGAATTGTGGCTCTGCACAGGGGTTGCAAAATCTAACTGGATGCTTCACAAATTTTTGGAGCGCACTCCAATTCTCTCAATGCTCAACTTGCCTGATGCAAGCTGAGGAATTTGAAATACTGATTTAAGGCTACGCTGATTAAGTCCACCGATCTCACAGGTCGCGCGTTATAACCGTAGTAGACAAACATGGTGGACGGCAATGAAACAACAGACTCTGGCGATGGCGGCGAAATACGAAACTGGATTTGAACAGC
>CAIRGS010000202.1 GCA_903878125.1 uncultured Nitrosomonadales bacterium
ATTTTTGGCTACAAAAAACACGAGGTGATTGGTAAAAATTTCAACCTGCTGATGCGGGAGCCAAGCCGAGATCAGCAGTGGAACAAACCCACGGCTTTTAGATTGAACAATGAAGTGGTGGGCGTGCGCAAGGACGGTACAAATTTTCCGCTGGAATACCATACGCGTGAAATCCAATTCCATATGGGGCAATTTAATATTGTGATAACCAGGGATTTGACCGCCATCAAGCAAGCAGCGGCGGCGCATAAAAAGTTTGCGCAGGTGCGGCGGCGCAACGCTCAGCTGGAGGCATCTGCCCGAGTTAGAACGGAGTTTTTCGCTACCATATCGCACGAACTAAGAACGCCGCTTAACGCCATTATCGGTTTTTCTGAAGCGCTCAAGGATGGCCTGATTGGCGATCTGACTGATGAGCAACGTAGCTATATGGGTGACATTCTGGAAAGCGGCCAGCATCAGCTGGCTCTGATCAACGACATGATGGATATATCAAAAATGGAAGCCGGCAAAATGTCCCTCTATCTGGAGCCGGTCAATCTGGCCTCGCTGCTCTCCAGCAGCTTTACTATAGTCAGGGAGAAAGCTGCTGCCCAGCACATCCACCTCAATTTGGATATTGCCAATCAGGTGGTCGACATTCAGACAGACGTGCGCAAGGTCAAGCAAATCGTTTATAACCTGCTATCTAACGCAGTCAAGTTTACTTCCAAAGGCGGCGATATAACCCTGCGCGCCCGCCGCGTGTCGCACACCCAAGTCGGACAGCTAACCGGTCGATGGGCAGGACTGCGCTTTCCTTGGAGTAACGACCACATTATGAATTTTATCGAAATCAGCGTCACTGATAGCGGCATCGGCATCGATACCGAAGATTTTGAGCGACTGTTCACACCGTTCAGCCAGATAGATAGTGGTATGGTGGGCAAATTCGAAGGGACAGGATTAGGTTTGGCGATAGTAAAGAATCTCGCCGAACTTTTCGGCGGCACGGTGGCGGTGGAAAGCGCCAAGGGTCAAGGTACTTGCTTCACGGTCTGGCTGTCGCTATGTCCGACGGAAGAAGTGGCTGCCGCACTGACCGAAGAATCAGTCGATCCGGTCATCACATCACCATTGATGGCGCTCCGCCATTCAGAAGAGCGGTTCGCCTTGGTGGCGGACGACGATCCCAAGGCGGTGGAAGAAATTACTACCGAGGACCGTGCCGCGCTTAATCCTCAGGTAAACAAATCATGAAAAAGACTGTATTGAGTCCAGGCCAATTCCTCAGCGAAATGCTGTTGGCAATGATGTCTCGCGGGAAGGAAGACTGACATGATCAAAATACTGGTGGTCGAGGATCACCCCGCGAATATGAAACTGGCAGTCCTCCTCTTGCAAAAGGCAGGTTACAGCGTGCTTAGCGCCATGGATGGGAAAGCTGGCTTGGCGATAGCGCAAACTGAGCAGCCCGATTTGATCCTGATGGATATCCAATTGCCCGGCATGGACGGCCTGGCCGCTACGGCACTGCTCAAGCAGAACCTTGCCACGCGCGCCATTCCAGTCATCGCACTTACCGCCTTGGCGATGATAAGTGATGAAGATCGCTGCCGTAATGCCGGTTGTGACGGATATATCAGCAAGCCGTTGCGCTATCAGGAATTGTTGGCAGAGATCAAGGCACAGTTGGCGAAACGTGATTCGTTATATTCTTCAATAGAGCAGAACAAAGAAAAAAGTCCACCATGACACCCTATCAAGCGACAATCCTGATTGTGGATGATCAGCTCAGAAACAGGGACTTGCTGGAGGCTTTGCTTAAACCGGAAGGCTACCTTACCGTTACTGCTAACAGCGGTGAGGAGGCTTTGGCGATGGTGGCGGAGACGCCCCCAGACTTGATTTTGCTCGATGTCATGATGCCCGGCATCACTGGCTACGATGTGGCGGCTAAGCTCAAGGCCAATCCTGCCACCTGCAATCTTCCCATCATTATGCTCTCCGCGTTGGGTGACCGCGACTCCAAGCTAGCCGGCCTGAACGCCGGGGCAGAAGACTTTCTTACCAAGCCGATAGATCGTATCGAATTGTGGGTACGCGTGCGCAACCTGCTCCGTTTGAAAGAATACAGTGACACCCTCGCCGAGCAGAATCAGCTCCTCGAGCAGGCTGTGCGCGGACGAAATGAGGAAATCACTGAACGCAAACGCGCGGAGACTCAAATCATTCGACTCAACCGCCTCTATGGAATCTTGAGCGGCATCAATGCGGCCATTGTCCGTATTCGGAACCGGCAGGAGTTATTTACTGAAGCTTGCAATATCGCAGTAGCGCAAGGTCATTTCAGGATGGCCTGGATAGGATCGGTGGACTCCAAAGGGACAGGACTGACACCCTTGGCTTGGTCGGGCTTTGAGGAAGGATATCTTGACAAACTCACCTTGGCCATCGAGAACAATGAGGCAGACGCTTTATTGCTGGTAATGCGGACGCTGCAGGGAAAAATGCCCGTTGTCTACAACGACATTAATTCAGACTCCCGGCTAGCGCACTGGCATATAGATGCATCACAGCGTGGCTTCCATTCCATGGGTATATTTCCCCTGATGGGAGATGAGCAGCCGATTGGCTTATTCGTCCTCTATGCTTCAGAGCCGAATTTTTTCGACATGGAAGAAATAACACTACTCACCGAGCTGGCGGCAAATATTTCATATGCCCTGGAATATATCAAAAAAGAAGAAAAACTCAATTACTTGGCCTATCACGATGTCCTGACCGGACTTCCCAGCCGCAACCTGCTCCTTGATCGGCTTACCCAGGCACTGACCAACGCGCATCGTCACAGGAATAGGCTAGGAGTGCTGTTCATTGACCTGGACCATTTCAAGAACGTCAACGACAGTCTGGGTCATCATGCCGGTGATATTTTACTGAAGCAGGTTGCCGCCATGTTTTCCGCCTGTATGCGAGAGGGCGATACTGTGGCACGCCTGGGCGGGGACGAGTTTGTGGTGATTCTGGAAAGCATGGCAGCAGAAGACGATGCCTGGATAGTATCGCAGAAGATCCTCCAGCTTTTGACTACGCCACTCACTATTGAAAACCACGAGATTCTCGTCACATGCAGTATCGGAATCGCGCTCTACCCCAAGGACGGCGAGGACGCCAAGGCTCTGCTGCAGAGTGCCGATGGCGCTTTGTACCTGGCCAAGAACAAAGGACGCAACAACGCCCAGTTCTGCACCGCAGAAATGAACACCATAGCACTGGAGCGGCTAACGCTGGAAAACGACCTGAGAAAAGCAATTAATCGACAGGAGTTTCTACTCCATTACCAGCCGCGAGTAGATATCGTTAGCGGTGAAATAACCGGCATGGAGGCTTTGGTGCGCTGGCAACATCCCGTCCAAGGTTTGCTATACCCGACCCAGTTCATCCCGGTGGCCGAGGAGTCTGGCCTGATAGTACCGCTCGGAGAATGGGTGTTGCGCACCGCCTGCAAACAGAATAAAGCGTGGCAACTTGCCGGACTCAAGCCAGTCAACATCGCAGTCAATCTTTCGGCGCGCCAGTTCAAGCAGCAAGATCTGGTTGAACTCATTATTTGTATTTTGAAAGAGACTGAACTGGATCCCTCCTATCTTGAGCTGGAGCTAACCGAGAGCATGGTCATGCAGAATATTGAAGCGACCATAGCTACACTCAATAAATTCAAGGCGATCGGGGTAAAACTCTCGATTGACGACTTTGGTATCGGTTATTCAAGTCTGAATTACCTCAAGCATTTTCCAATTGGCTTTCTTAAAATAGACCGGTCATTCGTGCGCGACGTCACCACCAACCGGGATGACGCTATCATCGCCAAGATCATCATTTCCATGGCGCATGATCTGGGACTCAAGGTAATCGCCGAGGGTGTCGAAACCGAGGAGCAGAAATCCTTCCTGTGCTTACATAGTTGTGACGAAATGCAGGGCTATTTTTTCAGTGTGCCGATCCCCGCCGATGAATTCGAAATTCTGCTCAAGGAGGGACACACCGTGTCGAAGGCGAAACCGCAGTTACTTTAAGGCTACGCTGAACAAGTCCCTCCGTTCTGGCTGAGCCTGCCGAAGAAATTAGCAACTGATTGATTTACAAGGGGTACGTTTCGACAAGCTCAACGCGAACGGACTTGTTCAGCATTGCCTTAAGTTAACACAGCTACATTTCTTGAAGACAAAGAAAACATCAACGTAATATGTAACGTTGATCTGCTACGATCTGTACTTGAATTTGCCTGTTAATAGACTAAAAATGAAAGGTTGTTTTAAGGTTATGAATCCATTACTTTATTTTTCAGGTTTACCGCGTTTTGAGGAAATCCGCTCCAAGCACGTTGCGCCGGCGCTTGATCAACTTTTAGCTGAAAATCATGAGCTATGCCAGCGACTATTGGCCGATGCAACTGCCCCAACCTGGGACAATTTCATACAGCCACTAGCAGACGCCAACGAGCGTTTGTCGCGATCATGGGGCCAGGTCTCGCACTTGAATGCTGTGATGAACTCGCCTCCACTGCGCGAAGTATATAACGCCAATTTGCCAAAGATTACCCAGTACTACGCCGAACTGGCGCAAAATCTTGCACTGTTTCAGAAGGTGAAAGCCATACACTCCAGTGCGGAATTTGCGACTTTAAATGTGGCACGTCAGAAAATTATTGAGAATCAATTGCGTGATTTTCGCCTCGGCGGGGCTGAATTACCTGAAGCGCAAAAGGCGCGTTTTCTCGCCATTCAGGAAGAGCTTTCCACGTTGTGCTCACGTTTTTCCGATAATATTTTGGATGCCACTAACGCTTACACATGGCTGGTTGAAGACGAGACAGAGTTGTCCGGCATTCCTGCAGACGAGCGTCAAGTAGCTGCCGAAGCGGCGCAAGAAGAAGGCAAAACAGGTTGGTTGTTTACCCTGAAAGCCCCTTCTTACGGCCCGCTCATGCAATATGCAGACAACCGTGCGCTGCGTAAGCGTATGTACACTGCAAGCAGCACCCGCGCCAGCGAGCTTTCGCCGAGCGCTTCAGCAGAAGATCAAGTCAAGCCGGAATGGGATAACACACCGCTGATGAAGCAGATTCTAAAACTGCGCGGCGAAGAAGCGCATCTGCTGGGATTTTCCAATTTTGCAGAGCTTTCGCTGGCAACCAAGATGGCGAGCACGCCGCAACAAGTGCAAAATTTCTTGAATGAATTGGCGCAACGCGCACGCCCATTCGCCGAACGAGACCTGACAGAGTTGCGTGAATTTGCCCGCGCGCAACTCTGCATAACCGATTTGCAGGCTTGGGATGTCAGCTACGCCAGTGAACATTTACGCCAACAACGCTATGCTTTTTCCGAGCAGGACGTGAAGCAATATTTCCCGGAAGATAGAGTGCTGGATGGCATGTTCAAGTTGGTGGAGACGTTATATGGCCTAACCGTCCGTTCTGCACCGGCACCACTGTGGCATTCAACGGTTAGTTTTTACGATGTTCTGGACAGTGATGGCAGTTTAGTGGGTCAGTTTTATCTCGATTTGTATGCGCGCAGCAGCAAACGCGGCGGCGCGTGGATGGATGATGCCATCACACGTCGCCGTATTACAGCTGGCATCCAGACACCCGTCGCCTACCTTAATTGTAATTTTGCTGCCCCGGTAGGAGACAGACGCGCGCTCTTCACGCATGATGAAGTTATTACCCTATTTCATGAATTCGGCCATGGCCTGCATCATTTGCTAACGCAAGTAGAAGACCTCGGTGTGTCCGGCATCAACGGTGTGGAATGGGACGCAGTAGAATTGCCCAGCCAGTTTATGGAAAACTTCTGCTGGGAGTGGAATGTGCTGCAAGATCTAACAAGGCATGCAGATACAGGGCAAAAATTGCCGCGCGCCTTATTCGATAAAATGCAGGCGGCGAAAAATTTCCAGAATGGTTTGCAAACTTTGCGCCAGATAGAGTTTTCGTTGTTCGACATGCGACTGCATAGCGACTTCGATCCACAAGGTACGCAGTCTATCCAGCAATTGCTGGACGAAGTGCGTAGCAAGGTGGCGGTTCTTATCCCACCCGCATTCAACCGGTTCCCAAATAGCTTTTCGCATATTTTTGCCGGTGGCTATGCGGCTGGCTATTACAGCTACAAATGGGCGGAAGTATTATCCGCTGATGCATACAGCCTGTTTGAGGAAAGTGGCGTGCTCAACTTGGCAGCAGGCCTGCGCTTCCGCGAAGAGATACTAGCGGTTGGAGGCAGCCGCGATGCGATGCGATCCTTTGTGGCATTTCGAGGTCGTGAGCCGACAATTGATGCGCTATTGCGCCACAGTGGTTTGATCGCGGCAAGTTAAGTTTATGTTCAATTTTCAGGAAGGCAATATGAGAAGACGCTTCATATGGGCAGGATTGATAGCGCTAGCGTGTGGCAATGCACAGGCAGATGGGATGTACCGTTGGGTGGATAAATCCGGCAAGGTATATTACGGCGACGCCCCGGCGGCGGATGCGACAAAAGTTGATAAAATGAAATTTGGCGCTGTCCAAACAGTTGCTGTGGATGATTTACCTTACTTAACACGTCGTGCCAAACAAAGTTTTCCCGTCACCCTGTATGTAGCCGAGAATTGTGGCGACTCTTGCAAACAGGCACGCGAATTCCTTACCAAACGCGGCATTCCATTTACCGAAAATAACGTGCGTACCAAAGAAGAGCTGGAAACTTTCAAGCAGTTATCTGGTAGTGCGGGTGTACCGACACTTGCAGTGGGGAAAACCTGGTTCAAGGGTTTTCAGGCTGAGCAGTGGGGCGGTGGACTGGATACGGCAGGTTATCCTCAAACCCCATCCAATCAACCGCAACCATCTGCTAACCCATCAGCAACCAAGCCAGAGAAAACTGAAACTCAACATTAGCAAGATCGGAGATGCCATGGGATCAATCATAAGCACATTTAAAAAAATCGGAAGCCTGACTCTGGCATGTACTTTGACCGCCGCAACTCTGACCATCACCGCCTGCGGCGAAAAACCTTCGAAACCACCCCTACCCAAAACCGAGCCAGCCCACTTGTTCCAGCAGCAACATACAGCGCTTGAACAAGCCAAAAAAGCAGGGCAGGCCGGGGAAACAAACGCTGAGGATTTAAAGCAGAATGTGGAGCAACAAACCAAGTAAAGCGATGTCGCAGGCCGCAGGTTACTCTGTTGCCAAGCCCCCTGTATCAGGCTCGTGTACAAGAATACTCACTAGTACACATTTAAGAACTCAGGATTATGTGACAGAAAATCAAAAATTAGAGATCACTTGGATCAATAAGGATGAACGGTCCCAGCAGGAGCTAATACACGTGACAATATCCCACATAAAATCCCATACAATATACGTATGAAAATTGCGACGTGGAATGTGAACTCGCTTAAGGTGCGTCTGCCTCATACATTGGACTGGCTAGCGGCTAATCAGCCGGATGCGCTGTGTTTGCAGGAAACCAAACAAGAGGACAGTAAATTTCCCCTGGCAGAGTTACAACAGGCTGGCTATCAAGCTGTGTTCAGCGGGCAGAAGACCTATAACGGTGTTGCCATTATCAGCAAGGCTGTGCCTGAAGATGTAATGGTCGGTTTGCCGAATTTTCCGGATGAGCAGAGGCGTGTGATTGCTGCCACGCTCAACGGCGTGCGTGTGGCATGCATTTATGTACCGAACGGTCAGAGCGTAGATTCAGACAAATATCAATACAAGTTGGCATGGCTGGCTGCTTTGCAGCAGTGGTTAAAGGACGAGTTGGTTCGTTACCCTAAACTTGTGCTGCTTGGCGATTACAACATCGCGCCCGAAGACCGTGATGTGCATGATCCCCAAGCATGGGTAGGCAATGTGCTGGTGAGCGAGCCTGAGCGCGTGGCGTTCAGAGCGCTCGAACAACTTGGGTTGCGCGATAGTTTCCGCCTGTTCGAGCAGCCGGAGAAATCCTATACTTGGTGGGATTACCGGATGATGGCCTTCCGCCGCAATATGGGAATGCGCATAGACCACATTTTGGTGAGTGAGGCGCTGGTACCGAGTTGCACTTCTTGTTCAATAGACCGCACGCTACGGAAGTTGGAGCGTCCATCAGATCATGTGCCGGTGGTGGCAGATATCGTAATTTAGGCGCCTGGCAACACAAGTGCAATCTTGTTATTGAGAAACGTAAATTTCTTCAGCGCAAGCTACAAGCCAATTCCTGTTTCGCCAGCATTATCCAGTCCGGCCAGTACCATCTCGGCGGCACGTAGCACGGCGCGTGCTTTATTCTGGGTTTCTGTCCATTCGCTAGCCGGTACCGAGTCGGCTACCAAGCCCCCACCGGATTGGACATAGAGAATGCCTGCTTTGACCACTGCAGTGCGGATGGCGATGGCAAGATCCATGTCTCCGTTGAAGCCAAGATAGCCGACTGCACCCGCATAGATGCCACGCTTGGTAGGCTCCAGTTCGTCGATGATTTCCATCGCGCGTACTTTGGGCGCACCGCTCACCGTGCCAGCCGGGAAGGTGGCTTTCAAAACTGCAATTGCATCCAGCCCTGGTTTGAGCGTACCTTCGACATTGGACACAATGTGCATCACGTGCGAATAGCGTTCAATCACCATTTTCTCGGTGAGCTTTACCGTGCCCTGCTGCGCGACGCGGCCAACATCATTACGCCCGAGGTCTATGAGCATCAAGTGTTCCGCCAGCTCCTTAGGGTCGGTCAGAAGTTCTTGTGCCAGCGTGGCATCCTGTTGCGGTGTCTTACCACGCGGACGGGTGCCGGCGATGGGGCGTACAGTCACGTTGTCGCCTTCCAGTCGCACCAGAATTTCCGGCGAAGCGCCGACCACATGGTGGTCGCCCATGTCGTAATAGAACATGTAGGGTGAGGGATTAATGGAACGTAGCACCCGGTAAAGGTTGAGCGGTGACGCAGGGAATGGCTGGCTCATGCGTTGCGAAGGCACAACTTGCATGATGTCGCCATCGAAAATGTAGCGCTTGGCCTTTTCCACGGCCTGTTTGTAGGTTTCCTCACCAAACTCGGATACAGCCTGCTGCGGGGGAAATTGCGGGGCACGTGGTATTTCCACCGGTTGGCGCAGCAGCTGTGTCAGCTCTTGCAGACGCTGCCGTGCCAGAGCATAAGCATTCGGCAGTTCCGGATTGGCATATACAATGAAGATGAGCTTGCCGGATAGATTGTCCACTACCACCAGCTGCTCGGTGAGCATTAGCAGTATATCCGGCGTGCCGAGCGCGTCCTGCTTTTGTGTTTTGGCCAGACGTGGCTCGATATAGCGTACGGTGTCATAGCCGAAATAACCAGCCAACCCGCCCGTAAAGCGTGGCAGGCCGGGCAGCGGTGCGACTTTGAAATGCGACCGGTAGTCCTTGATGAAGTCCAGAGGATTGTCTGCATTTTGCACGGTTTCGCCAGTCGGAGTGGTAAGCGTAATGTGCTTACCGCGCACCGTAATGCGTGTATCGGCGGGCAGGCCGATGAAGGAATACCGGCCAAAGCGTTCACCACCCTGCACCGATTCCAGCAAATAGGAATAAGGTTTATTGGCGAGCTTGAGATACAGTGACAGTGGCGTGTCTAGATCAGCAAAGGTCTCTACCACCAACGGGATGCGGTTATATCCTTGCTCGGCAAGTTGATCGAAAGATTGTTCAGAAATGGGATTCAACACGAAACGCTCCTAACTCAAAAAATGGGAAGACGGCAGCACTAAAACGGGGCAGCCACGCCGAATGGGGTGGTGATCACCATCGCCATACGCTAGCTTCTCTCCAAGTTTTGAAATTCTCGTGTGTCATCAGGTCAAATACTGTTCGCTTAACCGTTCGTGATGAGCTTGTCGAACCACCAGCCGTTCGCCCAGATCCCTTCGACAATGCCTTCAGTCCTGAGCAAAGTCGAAGGGTCAGGGCGAACGGGATTTCTTTAGCCGAACAGTATCGCATCAGGTCATGCTTTTTGAATCAGTTTTATCACATCTGGCAGCGTATCAATCACAGCATCCAGATCAAGTCTATCCACTGGTTCGCCATGATTGTAACCGTAGGGCACGCAGACTATTGGGCAGCCGGCGGCGCGCGCCGCAACCGAGTCATTGAGTGAATCGCCGATCAGCAGCACTTGCTCCACCGGAACGCCGAAAAACTTAGCTGCATGCAGTAATGGCAGCGGATGTGGCTTTTTTTCCGGCAGGCTGTCGCCGGACAGCACGATCTCGAAATAATGCGCGAGTCCTAAACCCTCAAGCAGAGGCTCAGTGTAGCGTTTTACCTTGTTGGTAATGCAGCCTAAACGAAAACCAGCCGCTTGCATGGCGTCGAGCCCGGCAATCACTCCCTCAAACGGTTTGCTCTGCAACAGCAATTCATTGTAGTGCTGTTCGAAAATCGGCAGCGCCTGTTCATATAGATTTGCTTCCGGCTCGGCATGCATGTCGCCGGTCAGCGCGCGTTTTACCAGCCAACTGACACCGTTGCCGATATAGCTGGTCAGCAAGTCTTGCGATACGGCAGGACGGCCCAGGTCACGCAACATGCGATTGGCGGAGGCCACCAGTTCCGGTGCAGTGTGGAGCAATGTGCCATCCAGATCTATGAGGATGGCGGAGATACTTAGCGGAAAACGCGCTTGCAGCATTACTTGCTCACTTTGGCCAGTTCGGCGCGCAGAGCGGCAATGATTGAATCATAACGGTGCGGGTCAGTATCCTTGCCTGCACCATATAAAGCGGAGCCAGCTACGAAGGTATCGCAACCCGCAGCAGCAATTTCCGCTATGTTGTTGATGTTCACACCGCCATCGATTTCCAGCATGATGTCGCGCCCGCTGTCATTAATCTTTTGGCGCGCGGTGCGTAGCTTGTTCAGCGCGTCGGGGATGAATTTCTGGCCACCGAAGCCGGGATTCACTGACATAATCAGGATCAGGTCGACTTTATCCATGACATGGTCGAGATAGCTCAAGGGTGTGCCAGGATTGAAAACCAGCCCGGCTTTGCAGCCGTTTTCCTTGATCAGGCTGAGAGTGCGGTCAATGTGCTCGGACGCTTCCGGGTGAAAGGAGATGATATTGGCGCCGGCTTTGGCGAAATCCGGGATGATACGGTCCACCGGCTTGACCATCAGGTGTACGTCGATTACTGCTTGGGTAATCGGACGAATGGCAGAGCACACCAGCGGACCAATGGTCAAGTTGGGGACGTAATGGTTGTCCATCACGTCGAAGTGGATTATGTCCGCGCCGGAGGCGATAACATTGATGACTTCTTCACCAAGTTTGGCGAAATTGGCGGAGAGAATGCTAGGTGCAATTTTGTACATGGCGGCGCCTTTAACAAGTTTGAATTTGAAGCGCGCATTCTACCCGAAACTTTCCCGATGAATAAATCCAACAGGTACAGCTCACTGCTTTCATCATGTTAGCTGAGCGTTACGCGTCTCACTCATATTCTCCGCCATACTGTTGCAAGACCTTCAGCATTGCTGCTGCTTTGTCTAATGTCTCTTGATATTCTGCATCTGCGTTTGAATCCGCCACGATGCCGCCGCCCGCCCAAAAGCGGATTTCGCCATCGGCGAATACCAAAGTACGGATAGCGATGTTGCTATCCATGTTGCCATCGAAGCCGATATAACCAATCGCACCGCAATATACCCCGCGTCGATGCGGTTCCAATTGTTCAATGATTTGCATGACACGTTGTTTAGGTGCGCCAGTGACAGAGCCACCGGGGAAACAATCGCGTAACAGCGCCAGCGCGTCGCGCCCCGGCGCAAGCTGACCGGTGACGGTACTTACCAAATGGTGCACTTGGGCAAAACTCTTTAGTTCGAACAGCTTGGGTACTTGCACTGAGCCAGATATACAACTCTTGCCCAGGTCGTTACGCAGTAAATCAACAATCATTAAATTCTCTGCGCGGTCTTTGTCGCTATGGCCCAACTCTTGCGCTATCTTCGAATCCTCGTGCGGATTGTTATGACGCGGGCGAGTGCCTTTGATCGGATTGGATTCTACACATCCCTGCTGTACTTGCAGAAATCGTTCCGGCGAGGTGCATAGAATTTGCACCTGCGGAAAATTGAGAAAAGCGGAATAAGGTGCCGGGCTCAAACGGCGCAATTCGAGATATGCCGATAGCGAATCACCGGAAGCGCCTGCTGCATAGCGTTGTGCCAAATTGACTTGATAACAATCGCCCGCGCGCAAGAAGCGTTGTATGACATCAAATGCGGATATATACCCCGCGCGGGTAAAGTTCGACTGAATGCGGCCGTGTACTTTGAATTTTTCCTGATGCGCGTTGCCGTTCTGTTGCAATCGCGCAAGAATTTGCGGCAACACTTGCACCGTGGCTTGATCGCGTTGCTGTGATACCAAGCGTGTAGTCTTTTCCTGATGATCCAGCACTATCGCCCAGTCGTAGATACCAACCATCATGTCCGGCAGATGTTCAGTATCCTCTGCCAGTGTGGGCAAAGTAAACAGGCGACGCGCCAGATCGTAGCCCCAATAGCCTAATGCGCCGCCCATAAAGGGTATATCCGGTATTGCTGCAACGGGTGCACCCAATTGCTGGCGCAAGAGGTCAAATGGATCTGCGGTTAAACGCTGCACACCGGTTGCAGTTGTAATTTCGGTGACTATGCCATATGTGACCAACGTTATGACCGGTTGTGCGCATAGAATGTCGTAACGTCCTCGCCCACCGCTGTCCAGCCACACCGCCCAAGGCAAATCCGCGATGGCCGCGAAGTAAGCGGCAGCATTGGCAGCATAGGGAAGATGGGTGCTATAAAGCATCGGTGTTGGTGGGTAAGGAGGAAAGCTTGTGTCGCTTCGCAGTACGGCTCAATCAAATGCTATGGCCAGATGATTAAGGGCGAAGTAGCTATGCTTTACACTGGCAGTTTTTTGGAGCGATTAAATCAGTTTTGCGCGACCCAGGCCCATTTTTCTGGCCTTTATTGTTCAGGTCGCTTATTTGTTGCAGTTGAAATTACAAGCGCGAATGGTTGAGAACTGCGATGCCTAAGCTATCCCGCGAGCAAGCATTTCCAGCCCTACCTTGCCTTCGCTGATTTCGCGCAAGGCGATTACAGTGGGCTTATCTTTGCATTCTGCCACTAGATAGCTGGCGCCATTAGCCAGCTGGCGTGCGCGGTAGGCGGCAGCCAAAGTAAGCTCAAATCGGTTGGGGATGTTAACCAAACAGTCGTCTATCGTTACGCGGGCCATGGTGTGGTACTCCTTATTGCAGTTGATTGATTAAAGTTTGCTGACGTGCGAGCTGTCTGTCGCGGCGAAGTCCAGCGGCAATGACAATGGCATTGAGCTGTAGCAAGGCAACGCCCAGTGTATCGTTAATGATAACATAATCAAACTCTACGACATGGGCGATGTCCTCCTTCGCGGCATGCAGACGCTGTGCGATCACGTTGACGTCATCTTGTCCGCGCGCATGCAGGCGATCCTCCAGTGCTTGCAGAGAGGGCGGCAGAATGAAGATGCTGATGCAATCCGGAAATGCGCGTCGTACTTGCGCCGCTCCCTGCCAATCAATTTCCAATAGTATGTCGCGTCCGCTCAGAATTTCAGCTTCAATCCAGGATTGTGAAGTGCCATAGAGATTGCCATATACCTCGGCGCTTTCTAAAAAATCACTATGGCTTGCCATATTCAAGAAAGTTTCACGGCTAACAAAATGATAATCTTCCCCCTCGATCTCTTTTGGGCGTGGTGCTCGTGTGGTGTAGGAAACAGATATATCAACCTGCTGATTGCAGGCCAGCAGCGCGCGAACCAGGCTGGTTTTTCCTGCACCAGATGGTGCACTGACAACAAAGAGATTTCCTGGCATATTATGTATGGGCATCTTTATAAATTGAGCAGCAATTTCAACACAAAACTCCACTGCAAACCGCGATGTAATTTTAACATCAACTGGTGGGAGCTTCTGAAAATTCAGTGCCTATCCAAATTCAAGTTGTGTAAACAAATTCGCTGCGCTATCTCTCTAGGCCTTCTTCTTGGTGGAGATACACCCCCTTGAGCCTGAATTTCTCATTAAGACAGGTTCTAGGAGTATTTTCCAATTCAGAAATGAGTCTGAACGAAGGGCTTTGAATCTGAGAAAATAACTTTGTTCTGGTTCGGTCTAACTCATAGATGCTTCTTCGTTTTGCCTTGCTGACTGCATTTTTCAAGCCTGTTTTTTCATCGCCGCTGAGATGTCTTTAAACAGTTTTTTTCTTGCGTTGCTCAGTGCCAGGGC
>CAIRGS010000203.1 GCA_903878125.1 uncultured Nitrosomonadales bacterium
AAAACATCAAATCCTCAGCAAATGGCTGGAGACGCGCAAGACTACGAGGTAACCATCACGCATACGTTTATAGATGGGTTGATTAATGTATTGACCAGTGGATTGTATAACCCCACGACCACGATTGTCAAGAAGTAGATATTTTTACGTTTTTCTTGTCGCTTTTTTCATTCGCCTATTGTAAGAGTATGGATAATTCCTTACTTGTGTACCACATTATGATAATACCTAACCATGAAAAATAACAAGCACTTATTGCTCATGCTAACCTGTTTGGTTAGCTTGAGCGCCCTCGGGCAAACGAGCAAGAAAACCCTTAATTACCAAGCAGTGATTTTAGATCCTAAGGCCATCGATATTCCAGGGACCCCCATCATAGGTCAGCCCTTGAATAAAGGCAATGTGTGTTTACGTTTTAGTTTATTGAATGCGCAAGGAGGGTTGGATTATGAAGAAACCCAGCAAATCACCACAGATGCCTATGGATTGGTGAATGTGTTGATAGGAGCCGGAGCACAAGCTCAATCTAGCAATAGCACCTATAAAAGCTTTGAGAGTGTGGTTTGGACCTCGAATGTGAAGAGTTTGCAAGTAAGTGTCAGTTATGATGGCTGCAATAATTTTAATATGGTAAGCTCTCAGGCATTAAATTATATTCCTTACGCGTTATATGCGGAGGCAGTAGATTATAAGAATGTGCGAGATGCGCCTACTAAATTATCGCAATTTGCTAATGATGCGGGATATTTAATTCCCAAGGATTTAGATCCCGTCAAAGCAGATATTAAAAGCAACACAAGCCAAATCGCTATGGCCAACCAAGCCATTATGGAAAACAAGAAAAGCAGCGATGCATCATTTTTAATCATCAATCAAAGCATTACCAGCTTGGACCAGCAAGTCGCTGAGCACAACAGCTCGATTTCCAAATTGAATACGATGTTGGCCGACCAACAAAATCAGATTTCCGATAACCGCAACCAGATTTCAGCGACCAACAATAATTTAAGCTCCCAAGTAGGCGTGCTTCAGGGACAGATAAACAATACCAATTCCACGCTAAGTAATTTAACGAGCGTGGCAGAAGCTTTGTCGAATAAATCCACAGCCACAGATTTAGGAGGTGCTAATCCTTCCGACCAATTATACCCTAGCCAGAAGGCGGCAAAGACTTATGTAGACCAATCGATTTCCCAAATAGCCTCCAGCGGAGTTCCCGATGCCACGACAGTGGCTACAGGAAAAATTCAGCTTTCAGGGGATTTAGGTGGAACAGCCACGAACCCGTTGGTCCCCGCGCTGGCCAATAAAGCCAATATCGCATCGCCTGTTTTTACAGGAACGCCTGTCTTACCAAGCGGTACAACGGGAGTAACTCAGTCCTCAGGAGATAATTCTACGAAATTAGCAACCACTGCATTTGTGACTGATGCCGTAGGTGGATTGTCTTCGGGTTCTTCGGGTGTGCCCTACACCGGTGCAACGGGCCCCGTTGATTTAGGTGGGTATGACCTAACCGCCAATGGA
>CAIRGS010000204.1 GCA_903878125.1 uncultured Nitrosomonadales bacterium
GTGAAGACTCAAATTGGTGTGCCAGTGTTAACCGATGTGCACAGTATTGAGGAAATCGCCTCGGTTGCTGCAGTGGTTGATGTTCTGCAAACGCCTGCTTTCCTGTGCCGTCAGACCGATTTTATTCATGCCGTGGCAAGTGCTGGACGGCCGGTGAATATAAAGAAAGGTCAATTTCTATCGCCATGGGACATGCAAAACGTGGTTGCAAAGGCGCGTGATGCTAGCGGTTTGGACAACATCATGGTGTGTGAGCGTGGTGCATCATTTGGTTACAATAATTTGGTGTCGGACATGCGTTCCTTAGCAGTAATGCGTAACACCGGCTGTCCGGTTGTATTCGATGCCACGCATTCGGTGCAGTTGCCGGGCGGGCAGGGTACGGTAAGTGGTGGGCAGCGTGAATTCGTGCCAGTGCTGGCGCGAGCGGCAGTAGCAGCTGGCATTTCCGGGTTGTTCATGGAAACGCATCCCAATCCGGCGCAGGCATTGTCAGATGGGCCGAATGCTTTTCCGCTAGGAAATTTGGAGGAACTGTTGCGTATCTTGAAAATTTTGGATGATGAAGTCAAGAAACAAGGTTTTATCGAAGAAAATATGGATTTGAGTAATGTTTAGTGAATGAAGGAATAAGTGATGAGTGCAATTGTTGATGTTGTAGCGCGTGAGATTTTGGATTCCCGTGGCAATCCCACGGTAGAGGCGGATGTGTTGTTGGAATCTGGCATTATGGGGCGTGCTGCAGTGCCGTCGGGTGCATCCACCGGGGAAAAAGAAGCTATCGAGCTTCGTGATGATGATAAACAGCGATACTACGGCAAGGGCGTGCTGAAAGCGGTGGAGAATGTTAATACCGAAATCGCAGAATCTATCATCGGCCTGGATGCCGCCGAGCAATCGTTTATTGATCAGACCATGATTGATCTGGATGGTACCGAAAATAAATCCCGTCTCGGTGCAAATGCCATCTTAGCGGTATCCATGGCGGTAGCCAAAGCCGCTGCGGAAGAATCCGGCTTGCCGTTGTACCGTTATCTGGGTGGCGCGGCGCGAATGGGAATGCCAGTGCCCATGATGAACATCATCAACGGCGGTGCACACGCCAACAACAACATTGATATGCAGGAATTCATGATTATTCCGGTTGGCGCGGCCAGCTTCCGCGAGGCGTTGCGTTGCGGAGCGGAAATATTTCATGCGCTAAAGGGGCTGATCAACGACAAGGGTATGCCAACTACTGTTGGCGACGAAGGTGGTTTCGCACCCAATCTGCCGAATAACGAAGCTGCATTGCAATTGATTATTGAAGGTATAGAGGCCGCAGGTTACGTGCCTGGTATGGACGTGGCTATCGGTGTGGATTGTGCAAGTTCCGAGTTTTACAAGGATGGCCTGTATCATCTGGAATCAGAAGGTATCAAGCTTACCTCCGCACAGTTTGTTGATTACCTTGCCAATTGGGTCGACAAATATCCGTTGATTAGCATAGAAGATGGTATGAGTGAGCATGATTGGACTGGCTGGAAGTTGCTGACCCAGCGTTTAGGTAAGAATGTACAACTGGTAGGTGACGACGTCTTCGTAACTAATACAAAGATATTGCGCGAAGGAATTCGTCAGGGTTTGGCTAATTCTATTTTGATTAAAATAAATCAGATAGGTACGCTGACTGAAACTTTCGCCGCCATCGAGATGGCTAAGCGCGCGGGCTATACCGCAGTGATTTCGCACCGCTCCGGTGAGACTGAAGACACTATGATTGCCGATATTGCAGTGGGCAGCAACGCCCTGCAAATAAAAACCGGCTCACTGTCACGCTCCGACCGTATGGCGAAATATAACCAGCTGCTTCGCATTGAAGAAGACATGGGCGACAGCGCATACTATCCTGGACGTGATGCATACCACCAATTGGCATAGGCTTTGCGCTTGATTATTAATTTAATACAGGTGCGTTGGGTCTCGCTGATACTGATATCCTTGCTACTGCTATTACAGTATCCGCTGTGGCTTGGGAAAGGTGGCTGGTTGAAGGTCTGGGATTATGATCGACAAGTTGAGGAACAGAAACATACCAATCAAAAAACTCAAACACGCAACGCAGTGCTGGATGCCGAGGTGCGTGATCTCAAGCAAGGTACCGAAGCCATAGAAGAGCGCGCTCGTAGTGAGCTGGGTATGGTCAAGCGAAACGAAGTATTTTTTCAGATAGTGGGTGATCATTCGTCGTTGCCTGCGTCAGCAGTGCTTGATGCCAAGACAGCTAGTGGTGTGCCTTCGAAATAACCGTACGTAAAAACCCCAGATTATCGTCCCTGTGCTATCTGCTTTACTCCGGCGGTGGCGCCATCGCCCTGATTGATGCATAACTGTCCCTGACCCACAAGGCTGAATACCCCGACTTTCCAACCGAATAAAAATTATGTTCTCGTTACCCTCCGTATGGAACTTGATAATTTCCACCATTGTGTTCTTCATAGTCGCTTGGTATGTTCGCCGTTTTTTAGACGAGCAAGGTTTTAACAATGGAAAAAAACGCGACATACTGGTATTTGTATTCGCCTCCTTGGTGTCATGGGGTGCGGGAGAGGCGGCGGACTGGACCCAGGAGAAAATAGAAGGAAAAAAACCGACAGCGCTAAACTCGAGTTATCTCCCAAAAATACAGAAAGTGATCAATCAGATACCACAGTGAACAATGTCACAAACTGCTTGAGCGTGAAGAGTCATATTTAAACAAAAGTTTGAACTTGTTGTAAATACAACTGCTCCACCTTTGTGCGAGCCCACGGTGTCCTTCGTAAAAATTTCAAGCTGGATTTTATGCTTGGATCGTGAGTGAAACATCGCACTGGCACAGCGGCGCCCATAGCTTCCCACCCAATGTTCTCGGATAGTTGCGTAAGGATGGTTTTCAGGGTGATACCGTCCAAACTGGGAGTCTTTACTGTTTTATTATTTGCATCCATATTCATATTCTACATGTGATAGCTTGACTTGAGCATTTACAATGGCATTCCTTCCTTCAGTACGCACATGTCATGACAGCCCCTGCTCGCCTTTCAAAACGCCTTGTTGAATTAATCGCCTGCTCACGTCGGGAGGCGGAACTTTATATTGCAGGTGGTTGGGTCATGGTCGATGGACAAATCGTGGACAAGCCACAGTTCATGGTGTCGCAGCAGGAAAAAATCGAGCTCCACCCCGAAGCTAATCTCGCTCCGGTTGCGCCAGTGACCATTTTGTTTCACCAACCGCCTGTCGCAGGTATGGATGCCATCGCTGCGCAGCAACTTATTTGCACCGATTCGCGGGCGGTTGACGACCTGTCTGGCATTCACATCAGCAAACAACATTTTGTTCAACTGAAGCAAGGCACACTGTTAGAGAAGAATGCTAGCGGCCTGTTAGTATTTACCCAGGATTTTCGAGTGGCGCGCAAGTTGACCGATGATGCATCAACGATTGAGCAAGAATATATTGTGGAGATCGCTGGTGAACTACCCCCAGATGGACTCAAGAAACTCAACCACGGACTCAGTTTCAATGATCGGCTGCTGCCCCCGATCAAGGTCAGCTGGCAAAACGAAACACGGCTGCGCTTTGCCCTCAAAGGGGCGCAACCTGGGCAAATCGCACATATGTGTAAAAGTGTCGGGATACAGGTACTGGCCATGAAACGGATCCGGATCGGGCGAATATCTATGTCCAAATTGCAGCCTGGACTATGGCGTTATTTGATGCCGTATGAGCGGTTTTAACCCTGAATGTTGCAACAGCTTGCGTTTACTCTGTACGACTAACCGATCAGAATGTCTGGGATGGCTGTCTGGAGAATTGATCCACTTCCACAATCACTCGGCTCCATGGCGCACTTCGCGGCCTTATCACTCATTCAAAAGCGAGACTGCGTTGATATTGGCGGCCGACCAAAGAGGCTGGCCAGTCGCTTCGAGGTAGGTGAGGTAAGCCCGTAGATCAAATTCCAGCTGGTGATAATCAGGCTCTATATGCTGGCATAGTTGATAAAAGGCTTTGTTGTGCTCGCGTTCCTTGATGTGTGCAAGTTCGTGAACCACGATCATGCGCAAAAATTCAAGCGGCATTTCCTTGAACAATTCCGCTATGCGGATCTCACGTTTAGCTCTAAGTTTTGTGCCCTGTATTCGCGAGATGCTGGTGTGTGTGCCCAGTGCATGCTGGATGACATGCAGTTTGCCGTCGAACGCTACCTTACTCAGTTGCCCGGCATTGCGCAGATACATGCCTTTGGCTTCCAGCACATAGTCATAGAGTGCCTTGTCAGAGCGCACTGCGTGCGCATGCGGATACTTCTGCAGCAGCATTTTGGTCAGCAGGCCTTGTTCGATAAGCCGCTGCACTTGCTCTGCCAGAGCTATAGGGTAACCGGCAAGGTAATTAGGCGTAGATTTCGCGTGCATAGCGGTATGTCACGATATGTCAGAAGGAGAGATATTAGCAGTTTGTGTTTGTCTTTTTAACTGCGTCAGACAGCGTGCATTTTCACCCACGCGACATAGTGATCCATCCAGTTCTGCAGGAATTTCTTGCTGGCTGTACCGATGTCGCCAGCCTCGTCAAATAATTCATCTTTTACATGGATAAATGCTTCGGGCTGTCTTGGCGTTGGCATGTCCAAAGTCGCGAGAATGTTGCGCATTTAATGATGCGAGTTCAATTCCTCCCCCTTCTGGGCGAAAACTGACTGAAAACCAGCAGATTGAAGAGCGCGGTTAATAATTTGCAGTTTGCGGCGGGGCTTTATTAAAGTGTGGGTTCATTCTGCATTGAGCATTCTAAACAAATTTAATTTTGGCGCACATATTTTCCCAGAAAAATCATCTGAGTAGGGCGAGGATTAATTATTGAATGAGAGGATATGTCTAGATACCTCATCCCATTGCCTTCTTGAGCCATCAGGCTTGAAAACATTAATCCGAAATGACGAGAGGTCGGGTAGGCTCATGCGTAAATAGGATTGCTGGTTGTGGATAAGCCAATGATTCAATCCAAGTTGACTACCCAGCTTGTCTTCACGTTGAAGAAATGAAAATATACAATCAGCAGCTGTTCCATAGAAATACGTAACAACCACCCCTTGTTTTTGTGTAAATTCAAGTTCATGGTTGAGAAGAATGTCGGTGCTACGGAAGGTAAGTACACAGCCAGCCCGACCTGAGGATTTCACACGCATATTCAATTCTGTCAATAATGGAGCCATATTGCCATTGCGGTATTCGGTCCAATAATGCTGGATCTCGTGAATGTCAACATCGTTTGTTTTGGGAATATCAATTTCAAGATGAAGCCAATGATGATGGTTACTCAAGTAACTACCGAATGAGGATTTACCTACTCCGGATGGGCCAAAAATAAATACTATTGAACAATACTGTGATTGCATGAAAATATAGTCGAAATTCGCATTTGAGGATGGGCAAGTCAAACGGATTATACTGATAAATTGTGTTTAACTCTGCCCTGAGTTTTGCATTGAGCATTGACCTATCCTGGGTTTATATATTGACGGCCCTGTTTGTGGATGGTTTTTGGCATTCGCCTACAATCGCTCCAACTTAATATCACGCTCGCTAACTTTAGTCCTCAATTATTCCCCATAGATGCCGATTAAGAAATTGAGGTAATTGTCGATTCAATATCCAGTAAGATATTCAAAATAATATCCAACAAGATATTCACTATAATGTGAAACTGTTTTCTGTAATTTTGACCAAACAAAGCTAAATGTGAACAATTTTCACCGAGCTGCCACTGAAAGGGCGCTCATGGATTTGCTACCAGTCGAGTGGAACTGGAACCTTAGGGTGCCCATAGGGAGCCCGGAATTACCCAAATAAATCCGCTCGGGGCGACGGATGGCGTGGGCGAAGAATGACTTGATGATTGCATGCAGTATAAATTTCTAGAATGAGTTGTTGATTTAAATTACACGCATATATTAGGGAAGCTCGATGAATAAAATAATGTGTTTGCTTGCATCAATTACATTGATCCTATCGGTAGCTGTAGCTAATGCAACCGTCATAAATTATAACGACTCGAACGATGAGAATAGCTCCAATGATGGCAAGCCAAAAGGTGGCGATAGCAATAAGGGCGGCGATAGCCATGAAGGCAACGACAGCCACAAGGACGACAGCCACAAGGACGACAGCCACAAGGACGACGAGCACAAGGATGTGGATGACTTAGTTAGCTGTACGTCTTCTAAAGGTTGTGGACTAGAGTTCGAGGACATAAAGTCAGAGGATCACTGTCATGAGAGTTCTCCAAGTCTGTGTCAAACAAATCATGTAAGTAACCCTAGTTCAGTTCCAGAGCCGTCGACATACGCCTTATTTGGGGTCGGAGCAGCTGGCCTGATATGGTTTGCAAGACGTCAGGTAAAGTTGAAGAATCGGAAGGAAATTCATTCCGGCAGCAACAGGATAAGTGTAGTGGTCTAATGAAAACGGACACCTCGATAGGATTATTATTCACCTAGAGAGGAGTAGCAATGACAAAACAACGCCAGCATTACGAAACCGCTTTCAAACTCGAAGTAGCCCGCATGGTAGTAGATCAAGGATTGAGCGTCGCGCAAGTTGTCAAAGACATGAATATTGGCCGCACAGCGATCAATCGTTGGATTAAACAATACCGCGCGGAGCAGCAAGGCAAGTCGGGTATTGGCAAACCGCTCACCGCCGAACTGCAACGCATTCGCCAATTAGAACAAGAGAATCGTCAACTGCGTTCAGACAACGACCTATTA
>CAIRGS010000205.1 GCA_903878125.1 uncultured Nitrosomonadales bacterium
CTTTCCACTGCTGCGAATGCATTCAATCAATTTTTACTGAATGAAGCTGAGAGTCAGGTATCACCAACAACAAGCAAGCGAAGCCGCACCAAGTAAACAAAAATCTTTGTTTCCTGCCCTTATAATTATAAGCAGCAGGCACCCACTTGCAGCTATTCGATAAAGCGTAACTTTTCTGAGATAGAGAAGGCGGGGGCATGTGTCTGCTTTACGAATATGCTTCTTGACGAATAGCAATATCAGATACTTGAAGGTTCCTTTTGTTGCCTTTTTTGTGAATGATTGAAATTAAAGGACTGTTAAGCTTTGCGCGCAGAAAAAACAACTTTGGGCAATTCTTGTGGTAGATCTGGTATTTTCAAATATTTTTGTGCAACTTGTTCAGGAGGCGGATTCAAAAAATTGCGAGCGCTTCATGAAGAATTTGATTAATCCGTTGAAAGTCTTGTTGTTAAATTTGTAGTAAAGACAGCCATAAATTGCATCAAATTATCGGTAGGAACGTTGAATGAAGAATAAAAAAACCCTTTGGATTACGATCGGAGTTTTAGTGGCCGCCGGAGCACTTGCGACCTTTTTATTATATGGAAAGCCTGAAAAGCAAGCTCCGCCAGTGGGGCGTGCCGGCAAGGATGGTGCAAGCCGACCCGTGCCGGTGACGATTGCAATCGCCCAGACAGGTGACATCGATATGGTGATCAACGCATTGGGCACTGTTACAGCGCGCAACACGGTAACGGTGAAACCCCGCGTCGATGGCCAGCTTGTACGAGTAGTATTCCGTGAAGGCCAAGTCGTGAAGACTGGAGATTTACTTGCAGAAATTGACCCGCGCACTTTCCAGTCGCAACTAGATCAAGCAAACGGGCAGTTAATGCGGGATCAGGCGTTACTTGCCAATGCGCGGCTCGATCAGGCTCGTTATCGCGGCCTGCTGGCAAAAGACTCTATCGCTAAGCAACAGGTCGATTCGCAGAACGCGCTGGTAAGACAATATGAAGGTGGGGTGCAAACTGATAGGGCGCTGGTGGATAACGCCAAGCTCCAGCTTGCTTTCACGCGCGTCACGGCACCGATTGCCGGCCGCCTTGGGCTGCGCCTGGTTGACACAGGCAATATGGTTCACGCCACTGATACTGGTGGTTTGGCTGTTATTACTCAGACCCAGCCGATTACCGTCATTTTCTCAATTCCTTCGGACAATCTCGCTACTGTGATCAGCAAACTGCAGGCGAATCAACAGCTGGCTGTCGAAGCCTGGGATCGTGACGACAAGAATAAATTGGCGACCGGCGTACTGCTGACGATAGACAACCAGATTGATGCGACCACCGGAACCGTGAAGCTTAAGGCAGAATTCACAAATTCTGACAACGCCCTTTTTCCGAATCAGTTTGTCAATATCCACTTGCGCATCGAAACTCGACATGGCGTTACTTTAGTTCCGACTTCAGCATCCCAGCGTGGCACGCAGGGAACTTTTTTCTATGTGGTGGATGAAAACAAAACAGTGAGCCTGCGACCCGTCATGCTCGGACAAATTTCGGGCAATATAATGGCAGTCGAGAAGGGCTTGGCTCCCGGAGAGAAAGTCGTAATAGACGGTGCGGACAAGCTGCGTCAGGGCGCAAAAGTGGAGATAAGTTCCCCTGGCGAACGGGGCGGAGAAAGCAAAGGCCCACCCAAAGGTGATAGGCGCCAAAATCGGCGCAAACCCCCAGCCGAGAGCAAAGACGGGGCATGAACCCTTCACGTCTGTTTATTATCCGGCCAGTTGCAACCACACTGCTAATGGCCGCCATCCTGCTGTCAGGAATACTGGCCTACCGTTTATTGCCGATTTCAGCCTTGCCGGAGGTTGATTACCCAACTATTCAGGTGACCACTTTCTACCCCGGTGCCAGCCCGGATGTGACAACATCCTCAATTACCGCACCACTGGAACGCCAGTTCGGCCAAATACCCGGTCTGAACCAGATGTCTTCCAGCAGCTCAGGCGGTGCCTCAGTCATCACACTGCAATTCGGACTCAATCTCAGTCTTGATGTTGCCGAACAAGGCGTGCAGGCAGCGATTAACGCTGCCACTTCTTTCCTGCCTACTGACCTACCGATGCCACCGATTTACAGCAAGGTCAATCCAGCTGATGCGCCTATCGTTACGATGGCGATCACGTCCGATACGCTGCCGCTGCCGAAAGTGCAAGACTTTGTGGATACACGCCTGGCACAAAAACTTTCGCAGCTGCCTGGCGTCGGCCTAGTTAGCATTGGCGGCGGTCAACGGCCTGCGGTTCGTATCCAGGCCAATCCCAAAGCGCTTGCCGCAAACGGGCTTAACCTCGACGATATTCGCATTGCTATCGGAAACGCCAACGTAAATATTGCGAAAGGAAGTTTTGATGGCGCGGCACGAGCCTCAACCCTGGACGCCAACGACCAGCTCAAGTCAGCCGAAGAATACCGCAATCTTATTATCGCTTGGCGCAATGGCGCCCCGATTCGTTTAAGTGATATTGCCGAAACAATTGATGGCGCCGAGAACACGCATCTTGCTGCTTGGGCTGACCAGACTCGGGCTGTAATCCTGAATGTTCGGCGTCAACCCGGAGCCAATGTCATCGATACGGTGGATCGCATCAAGAAGCTTTTGCCGCAACTGCAAGCTACGTTACCTGGATCTGTCAATGTCAAAATTCTTACTGATCGAACTACTACGATCCGTGCCTCGGTGGAAGATGTCCGCTTCGAATTGATGCTTGCTGTCGCGCTGGTGGTGATGGTAATCTTCCTGTTTCTACGTAGCATGTATGCCACCATCATCCCCGGCATTGCCGTGCCATTGTCGCTTATCGGCACTTTTAGCGTGATGTATCTGGCTGGTTTCAGCATCAATAACTTGACGCTGATGGCGCTAACGATTGCTACCGGATTTGTGGTGGATGACGCAATCGTAATGATCGAGAACATCACGCGTTATATTGAAGCGGGCGATTCGCCCTTGCAAGCGGCACTCAAAGGCGCTGAGCAAATAAGCTTTACCATTATCTCGATGACCTTTTCGCTAATCGCTGTACTGATTCCGCTCCTGTTCATGGGAGATGTAGTCGGCCGATTATTCCGCGAATTCGCCATCACATTGGCGGTGTCAATTCTGATTTCTGCCTTGGTCTCGCTTACCCTCACGCCGATGATGTGTGCAAAATTGCTGCGTCATGTGCCTGTTGCCGAGCAAGGTCGATTTTACCGCAGGAGCGGCGCTTTTTTCGATAGGGTGATTGCGCGTTATGGCGTCATGCTCAACTGGGTCCTGGATCGTCAGTTTGCTACATTGCTAGTGACTGGAGCCACGCTGGGTCTGACCGTGCTGCTCTATATATTCGTGCCTAAAGGTTTTTTCCCGGTGCAAGACACCGGGGTGATTCAAGGCATGACCCAAGCCCCTCAGTCTATTTCTTTCGCGGCGATGGCCGAACGACAACAGGCGCTCGCTCAGGTTGTGCTGAAAGACCCTGCGGTGGAAAGCTTGTCGTCATTCATTGGTGTTGATGGCACGAATGCCACGCTGAACAGTGGCCGCATGCTGATTAACCTCAAACCAAAGAGTGCGCGTAACGCTGATGCTACTGGCGTGATTCGTCGCCTGCAACAAAGTCTGGCACAGGTGCAGGGAATAGAGATGTACATGCAACCGGTACAGGATTTAACTATTGAGACGCGGGTAAGTAGCACTCAATACCAGTTCAGTGTCGAAGACGTCAATCCGGCCGAACTGGCCAAATGGGCGCCAAAACTGCTGGAGCGTCTGCGTAAATTGCCTGAGCTCATTGATGTTGACAGCGATGTCCAGAACCAGGGCTTACAGGCCTATATCGAGATCGACCGCGACACCGCTGGACGGCTTGGCATTACGCCTGCGGCAATAGATAACACCTTATACAATGCCTTTGGCCAGCGACTTATTTCAACCATATTCACCCAATCCAGCCTGTATCGCGTAGTACTGGAAGTTAAGCCCGAGTCTCAGCAGGGGCCGGAAGCTCTGAATGGGATTTACATTGTTTCGTTAAATGGAAGCCAGGTGCCGTTATCGTCGATCGCCCGTATTTCAGAACGTGCGACACCGCTGTCTATCAACCATATCGATCAGTTTCCCGCCGCCACTATTTCCTTTAACTTGGCACCCGGCGCTTCGTTGGGTAAGGCCGTGAAGGCTATCCGCGCTGCGGAACAAGAAATTGGACTGCCTGTTAGTGTTCAAACCAGTTTTCAGGGATCTGCCCTGGCGTTCCAGGCTTCTCTGGGCAACATGCTGCTGCTGATTCTTGCAGCAATCATTACCATGTATATTGTTCTGGGCGTACTCTACGAGAGCTACATTCATCCAGTCACAATTTTGTCTATACTTCCTTCAGCTGGAGTCGGGGCATTATTAGCACTGTTGGTGTCGCGTACCGACCTTGGGGTAATCGGCATCATCGGTATCATTCTGCTAATCGGCATTGTTAAAAAAAATGCCATTATGATGATCGACTTCGCGCTGGATGCGGAGCGTAAACAGGGAAAAACACCACGCGAAGCAATCGTTGAAGCCTGCCTGTTACGCTTTCGGCCGATTCTGATGACGACCATGTGCGCCTTGCTTGCTGCACTTCCATTGATGCTCGGTACCGGCGTCGGGTCTGAATTGCGTCATCCTCTGGGTATCACGATGGTGGGCGGATTGCTGGTAAGCCAGATACTGACTCTGTTTACAACGCCGGTTATTTACCTTGCTTTTGATCAGTGGGCGCAACGCTTCAAATCGCCCCCAGCTGCCGACCGTTCCTGAGATGTAACCCGGTCTTGTTGCCATGAATCTATCCGAAACTTTCATAAATCGCCCGGTTGCCACCACGCTATTGGCACTGGGTATAGTTTTATCGGGAGTCATTGCATTTACATTGCTTCCTGTAGCTGCCTTGCCACAAGTTGATTTCCCGACAATCTCGGTGCAGGCAACACTGCCGGGGGCAAGTCCAGAAACCATGGCTGCCACGGTGGCCACACCGCTTGAACGATCGCTTGGCCTCATCGCGGGTGTTACCGAAATTAGCTCGTCCAGCTCGCTGGGTTCAACCCGAATCACGTTGCAATTCGATCTTAATCGCAACATTGATGGCGCTGCGCGTGACGTTCAGGCGGCATTGAACGCGGCGCGCAATCTATTGCCCACGGGCCTTCCCAACAATCCAATCTACCGCAAAGTCAATCCGGCCGATGCGCCCATCAAGATTCTTTCTCTTACCTCGGAAACAATGAGTCGAGGGCAAATGTACGATGCGGCATCGACTATCCTCGCTCAAAAAATATCCCAATTGAAAGGAATTGGCTTGGTAACTGTAGGGGGCAGTTCGCTACCGGCCGTGCGCGTATCACTCAACCCGAGCGCCCTGAATAAGTATGGCATAGGCGTTGAAGATGCGCGTGCTGCGATCGTCGCCACCAACGCTAACAGGCCTAAAGGCTTGCTTGAAAATGGAGACCGGCGTTGGCAGATACTGGCTAATGATCAGGCCAAAACTGCTGCCGAATATCTTCCGACCATCGTGGCTTATCGTAACGGCGCACCCATCCGTCTGACCGATATTGCTCAAGTAGCAGATTCTGTACAGGACATCCGAAATGCCGGACTGGTCAATGGTAAACCGGCGGTAATGCTGATCCTGAATCGCCAGCCGGGTGCCAATATTATTGAAACGGTAGATCAGGTAAAGCAATTACTGCCTCTATTGCGTGCCTCTATACCGGCGGCAATTACCCTGTCAGTGGCATCGGACCGCACGCCAACCATACGCGCATCGTTGCAGGGAGTCGAACACACGCTGTTGATTTCGATCGTCCTGGTGGTGTTGGTTGTATTCCTGTTTCTGCGCGACGTCCGGGCCGCTTTAATCCCAAGCGTTGCGGTCTCGGTATCGTTGATCGGCACCTTTGGCGTGATGTATCTGGCCGGTTTCAGCCTGAACAATATCTCGCTTATGGCTCTGACCGTCGCTACCGGATTTGTGGTGGACGATGCCGTGGTGATGCTGGAAAACATTTCTCGCCACATCGAAAACGGTGTTGCGCCATTTAAGGCTGCTGTACAAGGGGCACGCGAAGTATGTTTCACGGTACTGTCAATGAGCCTGTCTTTGGTCGCCGTATTCATACCAATTTTGCTAATGGGCGGTGTCGTCGGACGACTATTTCGAGAATTTGCTATCACGCTATCGGCAGCCATTCTGGTGTCTCTGATTGTATCGCTGACTGTGACACCCATGATGTGTGCACGGCTATTGCGTCCACGCTCGGAGTCATCGCAAGGACGTTTCCATCGGGTAAGTGAGCGCATCTTCAATGCGCTATTGAATGGCTACCGGGTATCGCTCGATTGGGCGCTCGCACACAGTCGCATCATGATGCTCGTGCTTCTGGCAACGGTTTGCCTCAATGTTTATCTTTACACTGCCATACCCAAGGGCTTCTTCCCGCAGCAGGACACAGGCCGCCTGACGGGCGCCATTCAGGCAGACCAAAGCACTTCTTTCCAGGCCATGAGGGACAAGCTTGCCACTTTCGTCAACATTGTCGGCCAGGATCCTGCAGTGGATAGTGTTGTAGGTTTTACCGGGGGGGGGCAAATAAATACTGGACGAATGTTCGTTGGGCTAAAGCCTTTGGATGAACGTCAGTTATCCGCTGACAAGGTCATCGCCCGGTTGCGCGGCAAGCTCGGCCATGAACCCGGTGCCAACCTGTTTCTGCAATCGGTCCAGGACATTAGCGTCGGTGGTCGTGCCAGCAACGCACAATTCCAATACACGCTGCAGGCGGATGGAATCAATGAATTGCGTACCTGGGAGCCTCTCATCCGCCAAGCATTGCGCTCGCTGCCGCAACTTGCTGACGTTAACACCGACCAACAAGACAAAGGCATACAGACCTCGCTGATCATCGACCGCGATGCTGCTTCACGGCTAGGATTGACACAGAGGATGATCGATACGACATTGAACGATTTGTTCGGCCAGCGCCAAATATCAACGATATACAACCAATTGAACCAGTATCGAGTGGTTATGGAGGCTGCCCCGCAATATTTGCAGAGCCCGAAAGCACTACAGGACGTATTCTTGATTGCACCCGGCGGTCTGCAAGTGCCGCTAACCTCTTTCGCCCGCTGGGAAGAAACGGCAACGCCACTGGCGATCAATCACCAAGGTCAGTTTGCCGCCTCCACGATTTCATTCAACCTCCCTGTCGGCGTGTCGCTTTCAGATGCTACGCGAGAAATTGAGAATGTCATGGTGAAGATCGGCGTACCCTCTTCTGTGCATGGCAGCTTTCAGGGCACAGCCAAAGCTTTCAAGATGTCACTCGAGAGTCAGCCCATACTCATCCTTGCCGCGATGGTTGCGGTGTACCTCGTTCTCGGCATTCTTTATGAGAGCTACATCCATCCCATAACTATTCTTTCGACGCTACCGTCGGCGGGAGTAGGGGCAATTCTGGCGCTGCTCGCGTTCCAGATGGATTTCAGTATCATCGCGTTGATTGGCGTCATCCTTCTAATCGGTATTGTCAAAAAGAATGCAATCATGATGATCGATTTTGCGCTTGAATCCGAACGGCATCGTGGCTTGAATCCACGTGATGCGATCTATGAAGCCTGTTTATTACGTTTCCGTCCAATCATGATGACCAGCATGGCCGCCTTGTTTGGCGCACTGCCGCTCGCCCTGGACTCGGGCATGGGTGCTGAACTGCGCCAACCACTGGGAATATCCATCGTTGGCGGGCTGATTTTAAGTCAACTGCTAACGCTCTACACGACACCCGTAGTCTATCTTTACCTCGATCGATTTCGGTTATGGTGTGCAAAAATCTGGAAGCAACGGTTCCAAGTTAAATCACTTAAAACTGCGAAACAAACATGAATCATGACTATTGATCCGACATCACCAGCAACTCCGTTCGGGCTGAGCTTGTCGAAGCCTATGCACCTTTCGACAAGCTCAAGGCGAACGGACTTCAAACATAATTTGGCCGACTCAATAGTATAAAAGTGCTGACAAGAACATCAGGAGTTAATGTTGATACAAACTAACAATATCATTTGTGTGCTGGCCGTTTTAAGCCTGGCCGGATGTGCCGTGGGACCCGACTACAAACGACCTGACGTCATACCTCCAACCACTTTCAAGGAAGAAACAAATCAATGGAAATTGGCAGATCCTCGAGATCACGCTCTGCGCGGCAAATGGTGGGAAATATATGGTGACATCCAGCTAAACGCACTTGTTCAACAAGTATCCATCTCCAACCAAAATATACATAGCGCCGAAGCGCAATACCGGCAAGCGCTCGCACTTCTTGGTGTTGCGCGCGCACGTTACTTCCCGACAGTGACCGGCAACTTTGCTAATACTCGGGGACAAGGCGCAAGTTCAACCAACGTTGGGGTAACAATTCCAGGCAACCCCAGCGCAGCGATTACCAATACCAACCGGATATTAATGAGTGCCAACTGGGAAGCCGATTTGTGGGGACGAATAGGACGCACCGTCGAATCCAATCAAGCGTCAGCTGAAGCCAGTGCAGCAGACCTGCAATCGGCACTGCTCAGTATCCAATCCACGTTGGTACAGACTTACTTACAATTGCGTATCAATGACGCACAACGTAAATTACTGGAACAGACAACAATAGCCTATAAGCGGTCGCTTCAAATTACTCAAAATCGCTATGATGCCGGCATTGCAGGGCGTTCCGATGTTGTTCAGGCAGATACACAATTAAAATCCACCCAAGCTCAGGCGATAGATCTTGGTGTGCAGAGGGCACAGCTTGAACATGCAATCGCCGTGCTGATCGGCAAAGCGCCTTCCAATTTTTTGATCAAGCCAACCTTGATCCTGCCAAATTTGCCAGCATTTCCTGCTGGCCTTCCGTCAGAATTGCTGGAGCGGCGCCCCGATATTGCCGCAGCGGAACGTCGC
>CAIRGS010000206.1 GCA_903878125.1 uncultured Nitrosomonadales bacterium
CAGGCGGTTGAGGGTGCGGTGCAGTCGCTTTACAACATGGGTTCCTCCCTCACGGAGTGGGTACCGATGGATAATGATTCAGCTGCGATCCCAGTCGGCTTCTGGCGTTCAGTTGGAGCCTCTCTGAACGTGTTTGCCTACGAGAGCATGATAGACATGCTGGCTCAAAAAGCAGGAATTGATCCACTGGCCTTCCGCCTGAAAATTGTCTCGGATGATCGGGCAAGGAAGATTTTAGAAATGATTGATATCCATGACTGGTGGGATGGTTTCAATCCTTCCCATTCCTGGGGAATGGCTATCGGAAAAGCATTTGGCACAACCGTAGCGGAGGTGTTCGAAATATCCTTGAGTTCGACTGGATCCATAAAAGTACATCGCGTTCTATGCGTAGTGGACTGCGGAATTGTGGTCAACCCTGATTCAGTTGAAGCGCAAATGCAAGGAGGGATCATTCATGGCATGAATGCTGCGTTGTACGGAAAAACCACCTTCAATAAGGGCGTAGCTCAACAAACCAATTTTGGAAGCTCATCTACCAGCTTGCGTATGTTGAAGCTTAATCAAGCTCCTGATATCAGAGTTGAAATCATGAGAAATAGTTTCGAGCCTACTGGTACCGGTGAACCGGCAGTGCCGCCGGTTGCGCCTGCAATTGCCAATGCTTATGCAAGAGTTTTGGCAACGGCCACCACTCCAGCCGGTAAACGGGTTACTTCCTTACCTTTTACCCCATAAGTCTTGTCAGGAATACCTGGCGATTCAAGCCATTCTTGGAAAGAAGGAATGGCTTGAATTGCCAGGGGATACTGAATATGCAGTTGTTTTAATCAGTTCACCGTATTCAGAAAAACTGCATGAATTTGACTGACACTAATGAATAAAATAAATCATGGCATGGGTGACCTTGGATGATAGGCATATTGTTGGCAGCAGGATTTTCACGCAGATTTGGCCCCGCCAACAAGCTTCTTCATGCCTTGCCCAATGGCTTTTCAATTGGTTATGCATCAGCAAAAAATCTGATTGACGTGCTTCCAGTATCTATCGCAGTTGTTCAGCCTGACAATCAAGAACTGGCCGAGCAATTTGAATTGGCTGGACTCAAGGTAGTGACGTGCATGATAGAACAGGGGATGGCATATAGCTTGGCCACTGCAACGAAATACTCTGCAACGCTTGCTGAATCCAGTGGTGGTTTTGTCATTGCCTTGGCTGATATGCCATTTATTCGGCCGGTTACCATTGAAATGGTGGCCAACAGGCTTAGTCAAGGGAACCCCATTGTGTTGCCAACCTATCATGGCTCGCGGGGACATCCCGTAGGCTTTGCGGCAAAGTTTCGAAGTGAGCTTGAAAAATTACAGGGAGATGAAGGTGCACGATCAATAGTAAAAGGCCATCACGATAAGGTACTTGCTTTCGAGTGCGACGACCCTGGCATTTTGGTGGACATCGATACCCAAGCTGATTTAACGAGTGGTAGATTCAACGCTGAAGTACAACTTTTGTAAGCGAATTCAGGTGGCGAGCTGCGTTAATTTTCAGGCTCGTCTGTCATGGTAAATGTAAGAGGCAATAGGAGCCGCCCTAAATTTGGAGGTAAATAAATTGGATAGCGTAAATCTCTCAGTATTAAAAACTCTTAAGGACTGGCAGTCCCTCGATGTTCCTGTTTGGCTTTTCACCGTTGTCGAAACCTTCGGTTCCAGCCCTCGTCCATTGGGTGCCATGCTCGCCTTAAGATTAGATGGTCTCACTGTAGGCTCAATATCGGGGGGCTGCATCGAAGATGATCTTATCAAGCGTGCGCAACGCTTTGAATTACCCACCGACCATTCAGAAATATTGACCTATGGCTTAACACAAGAAGAAGCGATGCGCCTCAAGCTGCCTTGTGGCGGGGTAGTTCGGCTGGTTGTCGAACCAGTACGACTGGCGGATTGGGTTGGAAATGTACTGGAACGCATATCTCGACATCAAATGGTGCGAAGGACTCTGAATTTAAAAACTTTAAATGTGACGCTAAGTGAAGGCATACCCGAAGATTCGACTACCTATGATAACGAAATACTTGTGACGGTATTTGGACCGCGCTGGCAAATGCTGATCATAGGCGCAGGCCAGGTTTCAAGTTATCTGGCAAGGATGGCGCAGGCACTAGACTACAATGTATTCGTTTGTGACCCCCGTGAAGAAATGAGGGAAACATGGGATGTTCCGGACACAACTCTAAGCAAAGAGATGCCGGATGATGCAGTATTGTCGCTTCCGATTAATAGCAACACTGCGGTCATTGCACTTACGCACGACCCTAAGCTGGACGATATGGCGTTGCTCGAGGCATTGAAGTCTCCCGCATTTTATATTGGTGCCATTGGTTCGAAATCAAACAACGATAAACGACGTCAACGACTGGCATTATTTGATCTTACGGAAGAAGAAATTGCCAGGTTGCATGGCCCGGTTGGATTGAATATCTCTAGTCGCACACCACCCGAAATTGCAATAGCGATCCTGGCCGAACTTATCCAAGTCCGTTCGGAACAAAAACAGACCGCGAGCCTGTCTGCCAATTGCAATAGTTATCGAGATGAAAATATCCCCGAGGCTGCTTCTTTTTAAATTCCGGCGGACTCAATTCTGAAGCGCACTTTTTGTAAGTAAATTCAGGTGGCGAGCTACGTTAATATCGGCGGTAAAACGACTCAGCCACCGGCCACGCACAGGACTGGGGGTTAGATCACAACACTGTTTGGTTAAAGAAACCCCGTTCGCCCAGACCCTTCGACTTTGCTCAGGACTGAAGGCATTGTCGAAGGGTCTGGGCGAACG
>CAIRGS010000207.1 GCA_903878125.1 uncultured Nitrosomonadales bacterium
CTTTCTGGTCAACTGGTTTTGTTTGGACACCAACCGAAAGAACCAATATCACTGCCAATACTGGTAAAGCTTTTTTTGGCACTACCTATACGATCATGGCCAGCCATCGCGCTCGCAGATCAACGTGGAGCCTAAACTACAACCAGAATATCACCACGACCCGTGATCAATTTCTGATTCCCGCCACGACCAATACGGCAAACTTTCTGAACCAGCTGTGGACATCCAACATTCCCGACCCCGTAATGCGCCAGCAAACAGTAGACGCCTTCATTAGAGATAATGGACTTTCAGCCTCAATTTTTGATCCAATCAACGTCCTCACAAATCAATTTTTTCTGCAAAAACGCTTGCAAGCAACGGTTGCTTTAAGTGGCACGAGAAACACGGTCGTGTTTAGCATGTTCCATATGTTGCGTGAACCGCAAACACAAAGAGATACAAATAGTGCATTGTTTGGGGCAAACAACTTTACGCTGAACAACAATACAAAACAAATTGGCGGCAATATTCTCTTGAGCCATCAAATTTCTCCATTAACAAATGCCAATATCGGCGCCGTGTACATTAAATCCAATATACTCGGCACGGACCAAGAGGACGAGACCAAGACTCTCACGGCCGCCCTAACAAGACAAATATGGACCAAGCTTAATGGCGCAGTTAATTTTCGACATGTCGAGCGAACCTCTAACTCTACCCAAAATGGCGCTGCATACCGCGAGAATGCCATCATCGCATCCCTGACTATGCGTTTCTAGCTGGAGCAACTAATTAAATGTATGAATCTTACTACGGACTAAGTGCCAAGCCTTTTCAATTGAGGCCTGACCCACAGTTCTTTTTTGGCAGCAAAGGCCACAAGCGTGCCATGTCATACCTGGAATACGGCCTGTCTCAAGGGGAAGGCTTCATCGTCATCACCGGTGAAGTCGGCACAGGCAAAACCACTTTAGTGCGTAGCCTTTTTTGTAAACTTGAATCGGAAAAAATTCAAGCTGCGCAAATCGTCAACACCAACCTTGATGCAGATGACACATTAAGAATGGTGGTTGCAGCGTTCGGACTCCCCTACGAAGACTGCTCCAAAGCCACACTGCTGACCCGATTAGAGCAGTTTCTTCGGCATTGCGATCAAAAAGGAAAGCGCGCACTACTAATAGTTGATGAAGCACAGAATCTTTCATCCCAAGCAGTGGAAGAGTTAAGGATGCTGTCCAATTTTCAAACTGCTGACAATTCATTGCTGCAAATCTTCCTGCTAGGACAACCTGAATTCAGAAAAACTCTTCTTAGTCGCGACATGCAACAATTGCAACAGCGGGTCATCGCGACCTATCACTTGGGACCATTAGACGCCCTTGAAACAAAAGACTACATCGAACACCGGCTCCATACCGTTGGCTGGAAAGGAGATCCTTCCTTGAGCGAGGATGCCTTCTTTGAAATCTACAATTTTACTGGAGGCATTCCGCGAAAAATAAATACACTTTGTGATCGCCTTTTTCTAATGGGTTATCTCGAAGAGCGTCACGATTTCGGAAGCTCTGATGTAACTGAAGTGATCAGCGATATTAAACAGGAACTTGCCCTCCCTCTATCGGAGATAACAGCACTGAATTCATCCGACATTCTGCATATCGTGAAGAAAGAGGATACTCAGGGGGGATTGGCAAATATGGATGCTCAGATGAACTTGGAAAATATGGTTGCTCAGGGAAGTTTGGAAAATATGGACGGAAGGCTTTTCAAGATGGAAAACTCAGTCATCTCAGTCCTGGATCTGCTTAAACGGATTCTTTCTCGCTCCAATTCAAGCATCAATAACCTTACAAAGTAAATAACCACATTTAGTCATATGTCGGCACCCTGCGCTTCTCGCAAAAAACATGGGACAGTATTTAAATACTGGTTCATCAGAGCATAATCCAAAATCAACGACATGTGGCAGCCAAACTTGCAACCCCAGCGCCACACTGCATACGATATGCAGGTTCACACGAGCCGTCGATGCATGATCAAGAATCGAGTCAACAGTGTGCTACGGCCTCACAAATCATGTTGAAAACCAATTTTATAAATAATAATCAATGAAAATCAATAAACCTGCCCCTGCACCTTATAGCATTCTATGTGTTGTAGGCGCGCGGCCTAATTTCATGAAAATGGCTCCTATCATGGCGGCCTTTGCCGCTCTTGGACCAGAGATTGATGTATCTCTGGTTCATACCGGCCAACATTATGACGTAGCCATGAACCATCAATATTTCGAAGCGCTCGGCATACCGCAGCCCGATATTAATCTGGAGGTTGGCTCTGGAAGCCACACAGCACAAATCGCCAATGTGATGCTCCGCTTCGAATCAGTTTTGAGCACAATGCATCCTTCCGCAGTGCTGGTTGTCGGTGATGTGAATTCCACGCTAGCCTGCACGCTTGTCGCAGTAAAAAATGGGGTTCCCGTAATTCACGTTGAGGCCGGTCTGCGCAGTTTCGACCGCGCCATGCCGGAAGAAATTAACCGGGTTTTGACCGACCAGATATCTGAACTTCTTTTCATCACTGAGCGCAGCGGTCGCGAAAACCTGATGCGTGAGGGAATAGCCGAATATCGCATTCGATTTGTCGGCAATGTCATGATTGACACCTTGCATCACAACCTGGTAAAGGCTGTCCCGGTATCTCAAATCCTGCAGAATGCCGGCAGGGAAAAGTTTCTGGTTGGCCATGACGGATATGCCATCCTCACCGCACACCGGCCTTCCAATGTGGATGATCCCGATACTTTGCGCTCATTGCTTGAAACAATCCTCAAGATTAGCGCCAGATTACCCATCATTTTTCCGATGCATCCGCGCACTCGCGACATGATCCAAAAATTTGGATTGGACAAAATTCTGAATGTCCCTACCGTATTGCAACTGCCTCCAATGGGTTACCTGGAAATGCTGGGGCTCATGAAGGATGCACGAGTGGTATTGACCGACTCAGGCGGCATCCAGGAAGAAACAACGGCACTTGGCGTACCCTGCATTACGCTCAGAAACAATACAGAAAGGCCGATCACAGTGGATGAGGGAACCAACACGATAGCCGGTCTGGATTCAGCAAAGATCATAACGATATTTAACGAAATCATGCTTACCGGAGGGAAAGCAGGCAGAATTCCTGAACTTTGGGATGGGCATGCTTCAACGCGCATTGCAACGGAAATTCTCGATTGGCTGAAAAACGGTTTACAAAGCAACTAATCATTGAAACCTCTACACATACACAGAGTGTTCTAAACCAATGTTCTCAAATATGGATTTTTACCGGAAAAAAATCTGATGACCACAGCGCTAATACGTAACGCGATGACTATCGATGTGGAAGATTACTTCCAAGTATCGGCCTTCGCTTCCACCATCCCGCGCGAGCAATGGGAAAGTCTGCCGTGCCGGGTAGAACGCAATATTGATATCGCACTAGCTTTGCTGAATGAAGGTAATGCGCATGCAACTTTTTTCACTTTAGGCTGGATTGCTGAGCGCTACCCTACCATCGTGCGCCGCATCGTAGACAATGGACATGAGCTTGCCAGTCATGGTTACGGTCACCAGCGCGTTAGCGATCTGAGCCGCAATGAATTCAACGAGGACATCTCTCGCGCAAAAAAAACATTAGAAGACCTCTCGGGCAGTCCAGTAATTGGCTATCGTGCCCCTAGTTTTTCTATTGGCGCTGATAATCTATGGGCGCTTGATTTACTACAGGAAGCTGGCTATCAATATAGTTCCAGCATTTATCCGATTCGGCACGACCATTACGGCATGCCTGATGCACCTCGCTTTGCCCACTACCCGCGAGGCAAGGGCGGAATGCTGGAACTCCCCCCAACCACTGCGATATTATTGGGCCGTAACTTGCCCGCGGCAGGCGGAGGCTATTTCAGACTGCTACCCTATCAAGCATCGCGTTGGCTCATACGCCGTGTCAACCGGCAGGACGGCGAGCCCTGCATTTTCTATTTTCACCCGTGGGAGCTTGATCCAGACCAACCGCGTCAATTCAACATCTCGACGAAAACACGCTTTCGCCATTACATCAACCTGAAACGTATGGAGCCCCGCATACAATCGTTGTTGCGGGATTTTCACTGGGATCGCATGGACCGCATATTCATGAAAGCAGGCACGTGAACGGTTTTTCAGCGGTCGCGCCCGACCTGCAGGTACGCGAGATGACATCAAATGATGCCGCACGCTGGGACGAATTCGTTTACGCCTGTCCTGCCGCCACATTTTTTCATCGTGCTGGCTGGAAAGAAGTAATAGAGCGCGCCTTTGGGCACCCCACCTACTTCCTACTGGCTGAAGAAAATGGAACCATTCAAGGCATCCTGCCGCTGGCAGAGATTAACAGTAGATTGTTTGGACATTCATTATCTTCACTGCCGTTTTGCGTTTACGGCGGTATCGTCGCAAGCACAGAGCTCGCGCGGAAGGCACTGGATGAGGCGGCTCAGATGCTGGCTGTAAAACTATCCGTGGACTTCCTGGAGTATCGCAACATTCTGCCCTTCCACACTGAATGGCCAAGCAAGAATCTCTATGTTTCTTTTCGCAAGATCATCGAACCGGACGTCGAAGCCAACATGCTCGCCATCCCCCGCAAACAGCGCGCGATGGTTAGAAAGGGCATTAAAAACGATCTCACTAGCGAAATCGACGAAGGCGTGGAACGATTTTTTTCTGTGTTCGCGGACAATGTGCACCGCCATGGCACTCCCGCAATGCCAAAACGCTATTTCGTTCTACTTAAAGAAATATTCGGCAGCGACTGCGAAGTACTGACCGTAGTTAAAGATGGCCTTATCTTGAGCAGCGTGCTGAGCTTTTATTTCCGCGATGAAGTATTACCATACTACGCGGGCGACACCTTGGAGGCTCGCGATTATGCGGCAAATGATTTTAAATACTGGGAGCTGATGCGACGCGCTTGCGAGCGCGGCCTTAAGGTATTCGACTATGGACGCAGCAAGCGCGGCACCGGCCCTTTCGATTTCAAGAAAAATTGGGGATTCGAGCCGCAGCCGCTGCATTATGAGTATCAATTGCTCCGGGCGAAATCCGTGCCGGACACCAACCCATTAAATCCAAAATATCAGTTATTCATCAAGCTCTGGCAAAAACTACCCCTGCCAGTCGCCAACTGGCTCGGACCGCACATCGTAAAAAATCTGGGATAAGGTCAATGGATCATTTGCTTTATCTTACCCACCGCATCCCCTACCCACCCAACAAGGGTGACAAAATACGTTCATACCATTTGCTGAAATACTTGGCGCAACACTACCACGTTCATCTCGGCACGTTTATCGATGACCCAGATGATTGGCAATACGTAAATACAGTCAATCAATTGTGTAAAGAGACCCATTTCGAATCATTAAACCCCCGCACGGCGCGCCTGCGAAGCTTGGGCGCACTAATGATGAATCGCCCTCTTACCTTGGATTATTACCGCAATAATGGATTACAGGAGTGGGTAAAAAAGGTAATCAAGACACAGGCAATAAATTGCATTCTAATACTCTCTTCCAGCATGGCCCAATATGTAACAGGCATCCAGCAAGCACGTTGCATCATCGATTTCGTCGACATAGACTCGGACAAATGGCGACAATACGCTAAAAGAAAGCCGTGGCCCATGAGTTGGCTATATCAACGCGAAGGTCGCTTGCTGCTCCGCTACGAGAGGCAAGTCGCGGGCGAGTATGATGCATCGCTGTTCGTTTCGAAAACCGAGGCCGATCTTTTTAAGCAGTTGGCGCCCAAGAGTGCTGCAAAAATCGGATACTTCAATAATGGTGTGGATAGTGACTATTTTTCGCCTGACCGAGAGTATCCTGATCCCTATCAGCCTAACATAGCGGCCATTGTATTTACCGGTGCCATGGACTACTTTCCGAATGTGGACGCCGTGCGCTGGTTCGTCCAGGAAGTCTTTCCCGCTGTACTGACTATTCATCCCCATGCACGCTTTTATATTGTGGGATCTCGCCCGACTGCCGCCGTGCAGGAACTGGCGCAGCTGCCTGGAGTCGTGGTAACAGGCGCAGTAGATGATGTCAGACCCTATCTCGCCCATGCCCAGCTAGCGGTGGCACCCTTGCGCATCGCCAGAGGCTTGCAAAACAAAGTTCTGGAAGCCATGTCCATGGCCAAAACTGTTATTGCATCTCCCCAAGCAGCAGAAGGCATTCTGGCGACATCAGGAAAAGAGCTGCATATTGCCAGCGATAGCCAGAAATTTAGCCGCATAATTATTTCGATGCTCACAAATAAAGTCGAAGATCATACTGGCGAAACCGCACGCGCCAGGATTCTGGCTGATTATGAATGGGAACGCAGCCTTGCGCATGTCAAGGCATTGCTTGCTGACGCTCCGATAACTGCAAAGGATGAGCAACGATGACTGGCACAACACCCCAAGCGATATCCACGTCCAGTATCGACAGCAAATCCGAGCAGCCAATATCGCAATGGCGCTTCATGGCTCTCATCACGCTTGCTGCCATTGCCACAGTTCTCGCCATTTACCAGCAAACCGTATTATCCACCGTCGCTATCTGGCTGAGATCCGAGACTTTTACCCACGGTTTTTTTATATTTCCGATTAGTGCCTATCTTATATGGATGAAGCGCAAATCGCTGGCCGAGATATCCCCATGCCCGGATTACCGCGGCTTGTTGGCCATGTCGGGGGTAGGCCTTGGCTGGCTTCTTGCCGATGCCGGAAGTGTGCAGGTTGTCGCTCAGCTGTGTTTAGTAGCAATGATCCCGCTGACGGTCTGGACTATGCTGGGGCTGCGCGTAGCCCGCGCGATTACGTTTCCACTCGGATTTTTGTTTTTTGCCGTTCCATTCGGGGAATTTCTGATTCCCCCACTGATGGATTTCACTGCCGATTTTGTAGTGACCGCACTTCAAATAACCAGGATTCCGGTTTACCGCGAAGGAACATTTTTCACAATACCCAGTGGCCAGTGGTCCGTCGTAGAAGGTTGTAGCGGTTTGCGCTACTTGATCGCATCCTTCACTCTGGGCACCTTATATGGTTATCTCACCTATCGCAGCAATAAACGCAGACTCATTTTTGCCGCACTGTCATTGATCGTTCCCATTTTTGCCAATGGGATGCGCGCTTATTTGATCGTGATGATCGCCCACTTAAGCAATATGCAATTGGCATTGGGCGTTGATCACTACATCTACGGCTGGGTCTTTTTCGGAATCGTTATGACGTTGCTATTCTGGATCGGCGCTTTCTGGCGGGAAGATCAACCAGATCACCAACGGCAAGAAAACAGGATTGCTGTTGATACGACTCGTGGGACGATCACGCAACAAAGATTTGTCATGGCGGGTGTTATCACCATTCTGGTTGCAGCCTTGTGGCCTGCCTACGCGGCTTATTTGGACAGCCGTCCAATCAAAACCGATGGGCTTACGATTAAACTGCCTGAGTCAAATCAAGGCTGGCATTTACAAGCTACGCCACTTACGGATTGGCAGCCACACTACGTTGGCACCCATGCGCAAACCATGCATACTTATCGCAAGGACAATCAGATCATCAGCGTGTACCTTGGTTATTATCGGACTCAGCGCCAGGATGCGGAATTAATTAATTCCCAAAATTACATGATCCAGCAAAAACATCCAATATGGAGCAAGGTGGGCGAAGGGCAGCACACAATTTCTCTCCGTGGCAAGAATGAAACAATCCAGCAAACATTATTGCGTGCCCCTAACAACCGATTATTGATCTGGAGTTGGAATAACTTGGGAGGTACATATACTACCAACCCCTATCTGGCGAAATTGCTTTTGGCAAAGGCCAAGCTCTTTTGGCAGCGTGATGATGGTGCAGTAATCATAATTTCTACCCCCTATGAAGGTACGCTGGAATCTGCGGCGTCATCACTGCAATCTTTTGCCAACGATATGATGCCGGCAATCGATGCCAACCTTAATGAAGTAGCAAAACAAGAAACGCATGCACACCAATAATCCACCGTTGATTGTGCATGTCATTCACCATTTTGGCGTGGGCGGCATGGAAAATGGCATCGTGAATTTAATCAACCATATGCCGCCGGAACACTATCGCCACGCCATCGTATGCTTAACCGGATATAGCGAGTTTCATAAGCGCCTGAATCAACCTGTGGAATTGGTAGCACTCAACAAGCGCGATGGCAATGATATAGGCCTGTATGGCCGATTGTTTCGTGAGCTGCGGCGTCTCCAGCCAGCCATTGTGCATACACGCAACCTCGCGGCCTTGGAAGGGCAGGTTGTCGCCGCTGCCGCTTGCATCCGTAACAGAGTGCACGGCGAGCATGGGCGTGACATGTTCGACTTGCAGGGTAAGAATCGTAAATACAATTTACTACGGCGAGCAATCCGGCCGCTGGTAAAACATTACATTCCAGTGAGCAAAGATCTGGAGCGCTGGTTAATCGATACCGTACACGTAAATCCGGCACGCGCTACCCAAATTTACAACGGCGTCGATAGTGTAAAATTCACACCGTTCACAGCACCAAGAATTAACTTCGGCCCGCCGGGGTTTTGCCCGCCTGAAGGATTTGTGATCGGTGCCGTGGGACGTATGGCGGAAGTAAAGGACTATCCAAATTTGGTGAGTGCATTTCTGCGCATGCTCGAACTTAAGCCTGAGATCAGTGCCCGCGCGCGGCTGGTTATTCTGGGCGAAGGCGTGGCGCGCGCAACTTGTCTGGTCTTGCTCAAGCAATCCAATGCCGAACATCTAGCCTGGCTACCGGGTAACCGTGACGACATAGCCGACTTGATGCGCCAATTCGACGTATTCTGCTTATCGTCGTTGGGCGAAGGCATATCCAACACTATTCTGGAAGCGATGGCATGCGGTTTGCCGGTAGTTGCAACCGACGTCGGCGGCAACAGCGAACTGGTCGACGAGGGCATCACTGGCACGCTGGTGCCGTCTGCCGATCCGAAAGCGATGGCACACGCCTTGCTAATGTATTATCAGGATAGTGTACGTGCTCACACACATGGCGCAGCGGGGCGAGCCAAAATAGAGGCGCACTTTTCAATGTCAGCCATGGTGCGCGGATACCTGAGCGTATATGACACAGTGCTGGGTGATTTAAAATCTGACTGATTTAAAATAGAGAAAAATAACATCGTAAAAATGAAAGCAAAATCATGTGTGGCATAGCCGGCATATTTGATACACAAGCCAAGCGCCCCATTGACGAGGCGCTACTTGTGCGCATGAACCAGACTCAGCATCATCGCGGCCCAGATGAGAGCGGCTTGCATGCGGAGCCGGGAATAGCAATAGCTCACAAACGGCTTTCGATCATAGACCTCTCCTCCGGTCACCAGCCCCTATTCAACGAAGACGGCAGCGTGGTGGTGGTGTTTAATGGCGAAATTTACAACTTCGTCGATTTGATCCACGAACTGCAAGCACTGGGCCATACCTTCCGCACACGCTGCGATACTGAAGTCATCGTGCATGCCTGGGAGCAATGGGGCGAAGCCTGCGTCGAGCGCTTCCGCGGCATGTTCGCGTTCGGGTTATGGGACCGCAATAAAGAAACGCTTTTTCTGGCACGCGATCGTCTCGGTGTGAAGCCGCTTTTCTATGCACTGCTCGACGACGGTCAACTTATCTTCGGTTCCGAGCTCAAAGTCTTGACCGCCCATCCAGCGTTGAGACGTGACATTGATCCGCGTGCGATTGAGGAATATTTCGCCTACGGCTATGTTCCAGAACCGCGCACCATTTACCAACAAGCTTTAAAGCTGTCTCCCGCGCATACCCTCACCGTGAAGCTCGGCCAGCCAATTCCACAGCCGCGAGAATATTGGGACGTACCATTCCAGCCCCTTACTCCGATGACGCAAGCCGAAGCACAAGAAGACCTCATACGCCTGCTACGCGAATCCGTTAAAATCCGCTTGGTCTCAGAGGTTCCACTGGGGGCTTTTCTTTCTGGTGGCGTAGATTCCAGCGCCGTAGTGGCAATGATGGCCGAATTGTCCAGCGAACCGGTGAACACCTGTTCTATCTCATTCGGTGATCCGGCATTCAATGAATCCGAATACGCAGCAAAAGTTGCAACACGCTATCACACCAATCATCGAGTGGAACAAGTTGATGCCGATGATTTCGATCTCATCGATAAATTAGCTGCACTCTACGATGAACCTTACGCAGACAGCTCCGCCATCCCCACTTACCGCGTGTGCCAACTGGCGCGAAAAAACGTAACTGTCGCGCTTTCAGGTGACGGTGGCGACGAGAACTTTGCTGGCTACCGACGTTATCGCTGGCATCTGAACGAAGAACGCATGCGCAGCTTTATTCCAACTGCTGTGCGTCGTCCCGTATTCGGCTTGTTGGGCAAGCTCTATCCAAAAGCAGATTGGGCACCTAAAATTTTTCGAGCCAAATCCACGCTCGAAGGCATGGCGCGTGATTCGGTAGAAGGTTATTTTCATAGCATTTCGCTCATGAGCGATGCCATGCGCGCGCGCCTCTTCAGCCCGGACTTTAGCCGAGCACTGGGGGGCTATCGCGCGGTGGAAGTGATGTATCGGCATGATGCACGCTCACCTGCACAGGAACCTTTGGCACGAGTGCAGTACCTCGACATCAAGACCTACCTCGTGGGCGACATTCTCACCAAGGTTGATCGTGCCAGCATGGCGCACGCACTCGAAGTACGGGAACCTCTGCTTGACCACAAATTGGTGGAATGGGCCTCACGCTTGCCCGCATCGCTCAAGCTTCATGGCGGAGAAGGCAAGTATGTATTCAAGAAAGCGCTGGAGCATTACCTCCCAAATGAAATTTTATACCGCAAGAAAATGGGTTTCGCGGTGCCCCTTGCCAGTTGGTTTCGCGGCCCTCTGAAAGAAAAAGTCCGGCAGGCAGTGCTGGGTCCGACGCTGGCAGCCACCGGTTATTTTAATGCGGATTACCTGTGCGAACTGGTCGACCACCATCAGTCCGGGCTGCGCGATTACAGCACACCATTGTGGACGCTGTTGATGTTCGAGGCTTTTCTTCGAAACACGCAGAATAATAGCTGCAATTTTCCAGCATGAAAAACAAACAGCACGAAATAATGGTCTTCTAATTTGAATCCACGGATAAAAGATTAAATGAAAGTTTTGATTACCGGCGCAGCCGGATTTATCGGCATGCATGTTGCCAAACGTTTACTGGAGCACGGCGACGAAGTGGTTGGCGTCGACAATCTGAGTGATTACTATAATGTGCAGTTAAAAGAAGATCGCTTGAAGCAACTGGTGTCATACCCTGGTTTTCGTTTCTTGAAAATGGATATAGCAGACCTCGGCGCCATGGAAACATTATTTACGTTCGAAAAATTCGAACGTGTTGTTAATCTGGCCGCCCAGCCAGGTGTGCGTTATTCCTTAAAAAACCCGCATGCTTACATAAACAGCAATATCGTGGGGTTTTTGAATGTGCTGGAAGGCTGCCGCCATAGCGGAGTAGAGCATTTAGTGTATGCCAGCAGTTCAAGCGTATACGGCTCACACACCAAAATGCCGTTTTCAGAACACGACAATGTAGACCATCCGGTTAGTCTTTACGCTGCCACAAAAAAATCGAATGAACTGATGGCACACTCTTACAGTCACTTGTATGATCTGCCAACCACTGGGCTTCGATTCTTTACAGTTTATGGTCCATGGGGCAGGCCGGATATGTCGCCCTCTTTGTTTGCAAGCGCAATTCTTGAAGGCAGGTCAATTGATGTATTTAACCACGGAAAAATGCAACGTGATTTTACCTACATCGACGATATCGTAGAGGGCATCGTGCGCGTATTAGACAAACCCGCCAAGGCTAACCCATCGTTTGATCGGGCAAGCCCTGATCCGGCCAGCAGCGATGTTCCATATTGCTTGTATAACATCGGCAATCATCAGCCAGTCGAATTAATGGTGTTCATTGAAACGCTCGAAAATGCGCTCGGCAAAAAAGCGATTAAAAATATGTTACCAATGCAGGCTGGGGATGTGCTGGCGACATATGCAGATACAAGCGATCTGCGTAAAATGGTCGGCTTTGCTCCTGGCACTCCTCTCAATGAAGGAGTAATCAAGTTTGCCGATTGGTTCCAAATGCATCATGCAAAAATGTTTTTACAGCGTAAATAAATTTAGTTCATGTTTTCCCGCTTTAGTTAGTTTGATTAATAATTCATAACACGCATGCTGCCTTGCAGCGTATCTATTTAAGGAAATTGTAATGAAAAAGGTTTTGATTCTTGGCGTAAACGGCTTCATCGGACACCACCTCTCCAACCGCATCCTTGCTACGACTGACTGGGAAGTGTACGGCATGGATATGAACGCTGACCGTATTACTGATCTGCTCAATCAGCCACGCTTTCATTTTTTTGAAGGTGACATCACCATCAACAAAGAATGGATGGAATATCATGTAAAAAAGTGCGATGTAATTTTGCCGTTGGTGGCAATAGCTACGCCCTCCACTTATGTCAAGGAACCGCTGCGTGTATTTGAGCTGGATTTCGAAGCTAATCTACCCATCGTGCGCGCGGCCGTTAAATACAAGAAACATCTGATATTTCCTTCTACTTCTGAAGTATATGGCATGTGTCACGATGAGGAATTTGATCCTGAAAATTCCGAGCTTATCTGCGGCCCGATCAATAAACCACGGTGGATTTATTCCTGCGCCAAGCAATTGATGGATCGCGTGATTTGGGGCTATGGAATGGAACAGGGATTGAACTTTACCCTCTTCCGTCCATTCAACTGGATCGGCTCTGGATTGGACTCCATCCACACGCCGAAAGAAGGAAGCTCGCGCGTACTGACACAATTCTTCGGCCACATCGTGCGCGGCGAGAATATAAGTCTGGTGGACGGTGGGCAACAGAAACGCGCATTCACTTATATCGACGATGGGGTAGCCGCACTGATGAAAATCATTGCAAATAAAGATGGTATCGCATCCGGCAAGATTTACAACATCGGCAATCCGGTCAATAACTATTCCATCCGTGACTTGGCTACCATGATGCTTAAACTTGCCGAGGAATACCCTGAATACCGCAATTCTGCGAGCAAGGTGCAACTGGTAACAACCACTGCGGAAATCTATTACGGTAATGGTTACCAAGACGTGCAAAACCGTGTTCCCAAGATTACCAACACCTGCGAGGAACTGGGATGGGAGCCGGTTATTTCGATGGCTGATGCTCTGCGCAAAATTTTTGATGCTTACCGCGGACAAATTAATGACGCACGCGGCCTGGTTGAATGAACGACAAGGTGCTGAAAAAAAATGTAAATTTAAATTCGCGATTTAAAAATTCGCAAACGATTTAAACAAGCGATGCGCATCCTACATATTCTCGATCACTCCATTCCATTGCATAGTGGCTATACTTTTCGCACGCTCTCCATTCTTAAAGAACAGCGTGCTTTAGGATGGGAAACCACTCACTTGACTAGCCCAAAGCAGGGTATCAGCAGCGCAAGCGAGGAGAGTATCGATGGCTGGCATTTTTTTCGTACACACCATGCAATGGCTCAAATGGCGAAAGTCCCTTTATTGAACCAGATTTCCGTCATGAACAGTCTTACTCGTCGTCTTGATAAAGTAGCCAGAATCGTTAAACCGGACATTTTGCATGCACACTCCCCTGCTCTGAATGCCATAGCCGCTTTGCGCGTTGGCCGTCGATTGGGCATTCCAGTGGTCTATGAGGTTCGCGCATTCTGGGAAGATGCAGCGGTGGATCATGGTACCAGCAAAGAACAGGGCCTACGTTACCGCCTCACTCGTGCGCTTGAAACCTATGCTTTCAAGCGCGTGGATGCCATTACCACGATCTGTGAAGGCTTGCGCAACGAGATCGTGATGCGTGGCATTTCGGCGCAAAAAGTTACCGTCATCCCTAATGCAGTGGATATTGAGAAATTTTCCTTGGAAAGCACACCGGATAACGCACTTAAACAGCAACTAGGTCTGGCAGGTTATCGTGTCATCGGCTTCATAGGCTCATTCTATGCCTATGAAGGGCTGGATTTACTGTTACAAGCATTGCCCATGATTCTTGAGTCTTTACCAGATGTGCGGATACTGCTAGTTGGCGGAGGACCACAAGATGCCATGTTAAAAAACCTCGCACTCGAACTTGGTATTCAGAACAAACTCGTATTTACAGGACGTGTGCCCAATGACCAGGTGCAGCGTTATTACGACCTGATTGACATCCTTGCTTATCCTCGCCATTCCATGAGACTCACGGAACTGGTTACCCCCTTAAAACCCTTGGAAGCTATGGCTCAGGGAAGAGTACTGGTGGCTTCCGATGTAGGCGGGCACAAGGAACTCATTCAAGACGGGATAACCGGCATTCTGTTCAAAGCAGGAGATCCTCGTGCCTTGGCCGATGCGATATCACGGCTTTTTGCTGAAGAACAGAAGTGGCCAGAAATGCGCGCTGCCGGTCGACGCTTTGTTGAAGCCGATCGTAACTGGCAAAAGTCTATCTCCAATTACATCTCTATCTATAAACGGCTTGCAGGCCAGTACGCAAACCATGCCTGAGAAGCCGCGCATCGTGGTTTTTACCACGCTGTTTCCGAATGCCACTCAACCAAATTCAGGCATTTTCATTCGTGAACGCATGTTCCGAGTCGCCAAGGAGTTACCGCTCATGGTGGTTGCACCCGTGCCATGGTTTCCATTCCAGGGATTGATCCGTATCTTTCGCCCCCATTTTCGTCCCGCACCACCCTATCGAGAAATCCAGGATGGCATCGAAGTGCTGCACCCCCGGTTTTTCTCAATACCCGGTGCAGTTAAATCCTTGGATGGCATCTTTCTAGCGCTCAGCACTTTCGTCTTGATGCAACGACTACAACGCAAACATAATTTCAATATCATAGACAGCCACTTCGCCTATCCTGATGGTTATGCCGCGAGCTTGCTGGGTAAGTGGCTACGTCTTCCGTTCACTGTAACTCTACGCGGAACAGAAGCGCGCTTGGCCAGGCAATCTGTATTTCGTACACACATGACCTCTGCCCTGCAATCTGCAGCCAAGATATTCTCGGTTTCTGACTCCTTACGACAAATTGCACTTACCTTGGGCGCTCCTGAATCTAAAACGCAAGTAGTGGGAAATGGCATAGATACAACTAAATTTTATGCCCTCGACAAACTGGCCACCCGGATCAAACTCGGCCTCCCGGCAAATGCACGTGTACTCATATCCGTAGGCGGCTTGGTAGAACGAAAAGGATTCCATCGCGTTATCGATTGCCTGCCAAAACTAATACAGGAATTCCCCACACTACTTTATTTAATCGTGGGTGGCCCCAGCCCAGAAGGAGACATAGGCACTCAATTACGAGCGCAGGTCACTCAATTGGGCCTGAATGAACATGTAGTTTTTACTGGTCCGATGAAATCAGAAGCCTTGATAGAGCCTCTTTCGGCAGCGGACGTATTCGTGCTTTCCACCCGAAATGAAGGCTGGGCCAATGTTTTTCTGGAAGCGATGGCCTGTGGCCTCCCTGTTATTACTACTGATGTAGGCGGCAATGCAGAAGTCGTATGCCATCCAGAACTGGGCACAATAATTCCATTTGACGACCAAGCTGCTTTGGAAAAAGCCCTTGCTATCGCTTTTAACCAACAGTGGGATCGAAGTAAAATTATTGCTTATGCCCAAGACAACACATGGAATTCCAGAGTTGCCACACTGATTAAGGCATTCAAGGACATTACTGGCCATAACAACAGACAACCGGTCACGCCTCCTGCCTCACAACAAATGGAATCGGAAACGTGCCGCTAAATTTCTATACACGCCTGGTATCGTCTTTCTTGTTTCCGCTACAAGAAAAACTGAAGCACCATGATACCGTGAATATCCGCAAAGATATGGAGCGCACTCAATGGTTGTCTCCAGAACATCTGGAGGAATTTCGCGTCAAGCGTTTACGGACGTTTATGGCTGACGTGGATAAGCACGTTCCCTATTTTCGGAACCTCTTCCGCGATATGGCATTCGATCCTTCAAGCATACAAAGTACGTCCGACATTACTAGCCTGCCGTTTCTGACCAAGGATTTAATTCGCGCCAATACTGACCAACTCAAATCCGATGTTGCGCATAGTCTAGTCCGATTCAATACTGGCGGTTCCAGTGGCGAGCCGCTTATTTTTTATCTCGGGAATGAACGTGTAAGTCACGACGTAGCAGCAAAATGGCGCGCCACACGTTGGTGGAATGTAGATATCGGCGATCCTGAAATCGTAGTATGGGGATCGCCCATAGAGCTTGGCACCCAGGATAAAGTGCGTATGATCCGCGACCATGTGATGCGCACCAAACTCATCCCCGCATTTGAAATGTCTGAAGAAAAACTGGATATTTTTCTGCGAGAAATTCGCACCATGCGACCAAAAATGTTGTTCGGCTACCCTTCCGCCCTGTCGCACATCGCGCGGCATGCGCATGCAAAAGGGGTATGCATGGACAATCTTGGCATCCGTGTTGCATTCACTACCTCTGAACGACTGTACGATGAACAGCGGCAGCAAATCGCCTCGACCTTTGCTTGCCGCGTAGCTAACGGCTATGGCGGGCGAGATTCAGGCTTTATCGCACACGAATGCCCGTCTGGCGGCATGCATATCACTGCTGAAGACCTCATAGTTGAAATAATTGATAGCGAAGGTAAGGTATTGCCCCCTGGCCAATCCGGCGAGATCGTTATCACACATCTCGCTACCAAAGACTTCCCTTTTATTCGTTATCGCACTGGCGACATCGGGATACTCGATGAAAATGCTTGTCCCTGTGGCCGAGGCTTACCCTTGCTGAAAGAAATACAAGGCCGTACAACAGATTTTGTGGTGGCTCGGGATGGCACAGTAATGCACGGACTGGCGCTCATTTACATTCTCCGCGATTTACCAGGAATAAAAGCCTTTAAGATTATCCAGGAAAGTCTGGATCGGACGCGTGTGCTACTCGCCACTGATCGTGAATTCGATGAGCAAAATTGCGCCGAAATTATTACGGGGTTCAAGCAACGCTTAGGCGAAAGTGTCAAGATAGAAATCGAACGTGTGACCGCAATACCTAAAGAAACCTCGGGGAAATACCGCTATATAGTAAGCAAAGTTAAAGGTACGGCAGCAGACACGGAAACATGAGAGATATTATCGTTACTTCCATCGTGTTTGGGATTTTACCCATGGTTCTATCGCGCCCACATGTTGGTCTTTATCTTTTTTCCTGGTTGAGCTACATGAATCCCCATAAAATGGCTTGGGGCTTCGCGACCTCCATGCCCTTTGCATATATTGTGGCAATTACGACAGTGATCAGCATATTCACTTCGAAAGAGCCGAAGCACATGCCTTGGACGCGCGAGATGACAGTGCTGCTCATGTATATTTTATGGATGATGGCAACCACATTTTTTGCGTTTTACTCGAATCTGGCATGGGACCAATTGCAAAAAGTCATCAAAATTCAAATCATGATCTTTCTTACTCCTCTGGTAATCACTAATCGCCAACGGTTGCATGGGCTGGTTTGGGTAATAGCACTGTCACTTGGTTTCTATGGGGTGAAAGGTGGAATTTTTACGATACTGCGAGGTGGTGCATTTCATGTCCAGGGGCCACCAGGGTCATTTATCGGCGGTAATAATGAAATCGCTTTGGCTTTACTTATGACTATTCCTTTGATGCGCTATTTACAGTTGAATGAGACACGCAAGTGGCTGCACCAAGGATTGGGGGCGGCAATGGTACTAACCGCAGTATCGGCCATCGGTACACAATCGAGGGGTGCGCTGGTGGGCGCGGCGGTAATGGGCTCGATCTTCTGGATGAAAAGTCGGAATAAATTTTTCACTGGCGTTATGCTTGCCGCCGTCATCGGTATTGTAACCGTAGTTATGCCGCAACAGTGGTATGACCGCATATCAACCATTAAAACTTACGAGCAGGATC
>CAIRGS010000208.1 GCA_903878125.1 uncultured Nitrosomonadales bacterium
GCCTATTTGATCGTCGGTAACATCCTTGTTCATTACAATAATCACGCTGCTTCTCCTAAGGCCTGCGCCAGCGCAGACAGAAATTTCTCATTTTCACTTTCCAGACCAATGCTCACACGCAAATAATCTGGCATACCGTAGTTGGCAATCGGCCGCACAATTACCCCCAATTCCAGCAGGCGTCGATACATCGAGCCAGCCCCTTTCTCCTCACTCTTGGCAGAATTCGCAATGCGGCAACATACGAAATTACCATAAGATGGGATGTACTCCAGACCTAATCGAGTCAACCCTTGCGTAATCTGTTCCATGCCGGCCTGGTTCAATTCGCAAGTTTGCCTTACAAAAGACTCGTCCTGTAACGCTGCTACAGCAGCAGCCTGCGCTACGCTGTTGACATTGAACGGCTGCCGCACCCGGTTCAGCATATCCGCTACCAATTCACCTGCCATTGCATAACCCACTCGCAATCCGGCCAAACCATATGCCTTGGAAAAAGTGCGGGAAATGATCAAGTTGGGAAAATCGCGCAACCAGCTCACACTATCGTAACGCAAATTTTGCGGCAGATATTCGTTGTATGCCTCATCCAGCACCACCAACACCTGCGGCGGCACTGAACGGAGAAAATCCAGCAATTCCGCCGCACCGAGAAAAGTGCCGGTGGGATTATTCGGATTCGCGATGAACACCATCTTCACTTTATGCTGCACCGCAGCCTGCAGCATTGCGGAAAGGTCGTGACCGAACCCTTTGGTAGCTGGCACACTGATGCCGGTAGCGCCTGCCGCTTGCGTAGCCAGCGCATACACCGCGAAAGCATGATCCGCATAAACCACCTTGTCGCCCGGCGCAAGAAAAGCGCGTGCGGCCAATTCCAGTAAATCATTGGAACCATTTCCCAGCACAATGCATGCACGCTCAATTTGATATCGCTCGGACAATGCTTTCTTCAGATCGAAGCCACTGCCATCGGGATATCGCGCGATGTCGGCCATCGCCGCATGCATCGCGGCCACGGCCAGAGGACTGGCGCCGAGAGGATTCTCATTGGAAGCCAACTTGACGATACCGCTGATGCCGAGCTCGCGCTCCAGCTCGGCAATCGGTTTGCCGGGCTGATAGGGCGCTATGGCGCGGATATGAGGAGGGGCTAGCTCACTGTAGTTCATTTAAAACCTTATACGGAAACCGGGTATGAACCTAGCGTTTTCACGAATGCGGCGACTTGCTTTAATTCAAGCAGTGCGGCCGCCACTTTGGGTTCATGCTGATGCCCTTCAATATCCATATAGAACACGTATTCCCACACGCCGGAACGCGCCGGCCGAGATTCCAGCTTTGTCATGCTGACTTCATTTTTTGCCAGCGGCGCCAGCAAATCGTAGACAGCGCCCGGGCGATTAGGTGCGGACATGACCAGTGAAGTTTTATCCTTGCCGGATGGCGCCACATCCTGGTTTCCGATGACCAGAAAGCGCGTGGTATTGCGCGGGTCATCCTCAATATTTTCAGCCAATACTGGAATGCCATAACTTTCAGCTGCTTTTGCACCTGCAATCGCAGCACTATCTGCTGGCTGTTCTAAAGCCAGAAGAATCGCCTGAGTATTGCTGCCGACTGGCACGCGCTCGGCATTAGGCAAATTCGTATTCAACCAGACTTGGCACTGTCCCAAAGACTGCGAATGTGAAAACACTCGCTTGATGGCAGAAAGATCGGTCGCTTGTGAAAGCAAACATTGATGCACTGGCAGCATCACTTCACCACACACCTTGAGCTGACTTTGCAGCAACAAATCCAGCGTTCGTCCAATAGCGCCCTCAGTGGAATTTTCCACCGGCACCACTCCATAATTTGCTTTGCCGTTTTCAACAGTTTGAAAGACTTCATCTATCGAAATGCACGGCTTACTGAGAACTGCGTGACCAAAACGTTTCTCTACTGCTGCCTGGCTGAAAGTTCCACTTGGCCCCAAATATGCAACACATAGTTGCGTCTCTAACGCGCGGCAGTGAGACATGATCTCGGTAAATAATTGCGTGATGCTCTGACTGGGCAACGGGCCGGGATTATTGCTGACCATACGCTGCAATATCTGCGCCTCGCGCTCTGGCCGCAGCACTGTGCTTTCACCCTTGAGATGACCGATTTGCCTTGCCAGCGCTGCGCGCTGATTGAGCAACTTGAGCAAATCCCCGTCAATGGAGTCGATTTGTTCACGGGACTTCTTGAGTTCATCACTCATTGCTCATGCACCCATATTGGTTAAGCATCCAAGGGCAAATCGCGCACCATGAGCACACCTGGAATGGCGGCAATCTGCGCGATCATCTCAGGAGGTGTTGCGATATCTGTATCGACCAGGGTGTAAGCCATCTCGCCACGCGATTTGTTTATCATATTGTGGATATTAATGCCGGCTCCGGCCAAAGCAGTAGAAATCTGCCCCAGCATATTCGGCACGTTGGCATTGGCAATGGCAATACGGAAAGCCGATTCGCGCGGCATATTAACAGTAGGAAAATTTACCGTATTGTGCAGGTTGCCGTGCTCCAGATAGTCGCGAACTTGCTCCGCCACCATTACCGCACAATTGTCTTCTGCCTCTTGCGTGGAAGCACCCAGATGCGGCAGCGCAATCACCGCTGGATTGCCTAGCATCTTCTGCATGGGAAAATCGCAAACATAATAGCTGATACGTTTGGCGGCGATACCTGCCAGCACTGCGTCTTCATTCACGATACCATCGCGCGCAAAGTTCAGCAGCACGCTTCCCGGCTTCATCGCTTGGACGCGCTGGTCATTAATCAAACCTCGTGTGGCATCCAGCAAGGGAATGTGCAGCGTAACGAAATCGCTCTGCTTAAGCAGATCTTCTATGCTGTTTGCCTTTCTCACCTGTGAAGCCAGGCCCCACGCGCCTTCCACGGTAATTTCGGGGTCGTAACCCACTACTTGCATGCCCAAACCAATGGCGGCATCCGCCACCAGACGGCCAATGGCGCCCAAACCAATAATACCCAAGGTGCGGCCACGCAATTCAATCCCTGCATAATTTTTTTTTCCATCTTCGACCAGCTTGTGCAACGTAACGTCATCGCCCTTCAAGTTGGCGGTGAAATGCAGCGCAGCAATCAAATTTCGCGATGCCAGCAGCATACCCGCGATGACCAACTCCTTCACCGCATTGGCATTGGCACCCGCAGCGTTGAAAACTGGCACGCCTCGCGCATTCATCTTTTTAACGGGTACGTTATTAGTGCCCGCGCCGGCGCGGGCGATAGCTTTCACGCTAGCAGGAATATCCATTTCCAGCATATTCTGCGAGCGCACCAGGATCGCATCTGGTTCTGCGATGTCGCTGCTAACAATATAATTTGCAGCTGGCAAGCGGTTTAACCCTACCGCTGAAATTTTATTTAACGTCAGTATCTTGAAAGTTTTAACCATGATTCCTTGCAAAATGTGTTATGAAATCAACCAATGTCCGCACACCTTCCAGCGGCATCGCATTATAAATTGAAGCTCGCATGCCACCGACGGAACGATGTCCCTTCAGTTGCAATAGGCCGTTCGAATCCGCCTGTTTGAGAAACTCGCCATCCAGACTGGCATCTTTCAGGGTGAATGGCACGTTCATGCGTGAACGGTCCGACTTGACCACCGGACAATTGTAAAAACCATTGCTGGCATCGATCGCCTGATACAGCAGGTTTGCTTTTTTGATATTGGTCTGCTCCATCTGCGCCAGTCCGCCATTGCGCTTGAGCCACTGAAATACCAGTCCGGCCATGTAAATGCCGTACGTGGGTGGCGTGTTGTACATTGAATCATTGTCAGCATGGATCTTGTAATCCAGCATAGTGGGCGTGCCCGGTGACACATTACCAATCAGATCTTCGCGCACGATGACAATACACAACCCAGCCGGACCAATGTTCTTCTGTGCTCCAGCATAAATCAGGCCAAATTTGGATACATCCATCTGACGCGACATGATGTTGGATGACATATCCGCCACCAACGGAACCCCTCCCGTTTCCGGAACCCAATTGAATTCGACTCCACCTATCGTCTCATTCGACGTGTAATGCACGTAGGCGGCATTCGGATCACACTGCCAAGAATTAAACGCTGGCACATAAATAAAATTCTTGTCCGCGCCACTGGCCACAATATTTACATTGCTGAATTTTTTTGCCTCGGCTATCGCTTTTTTGGACCATTCGCCGGTATTCACGTAATCAGCTGACGACTTGCCACGTAACAGATTTAGCGGAATCATGGCGAATTGCAAATGCGCCCCGCCTTGCAGGAATAGCACCTTGTAATTAGCCGGGATAGCGAGCAGATCACGCAAATCGCTTTCCGCCGTAGCTGCGATACCCATGAACTCCTTGCCCCGGTGGCTCATTTCCATAACTGACATGCCACTGCCATGCCAGTCCAGCAACTCTTCGCGTGCCTGTTGCAATACCTCATGCGGTAATACTGCGGGACCTGCGCTGAAATTATAAATTGTCATAACTTGTCTATTCTTTAATCTATATCTTTATATCTATATCTTTAATCTCGTCTTTAATCTGGCTTGATTAAACTGGAAAGATCTTCCGGCTCAGGATCGGCAATGCGGCTCAAACCAGCCAGTGTGTCGCCTTCACCTAGATTAATCAGTGTCACGCCCTGCGTGGAACGGCTCATTTCGCGGATTTCCTTGACGCGAGTGCGGATTAGTACGCCATTAGTACCAATCAACATGATTTCGTCATCCTCATTTACCAGTGTAGCCGCTACCACCTTGCCATTCCGGGCGGAAGTTTTAATCGCAATCATGCCCTGAGTACCCCGGCCATGGCGTGTATATTCTGAAATCGGCGTGCGCTTGCCGTAGCCGTTCTCGGTCGCAGTCAAGACCGCTTGGCTTTCGTCGCCCGCCACCAGCAGTGCAATCACATGTTGCTTTGCTGCCAACTTCATGCCGCGCACACCGCGCGACACACGGCCCATGGAGCGCACATCATTTTCGTCAAAACGTACCGCTTTGCCACCATTGGAAAACAACATTACGTCATGCTTGCCATCAGTCAACGCCACGCCGATCAGATAATCGCCTTCATCCAGGTTAATGGCGATGATCCCGGCCTTGCGCGGGTTGGAGAAATCAGACAACGCAGTCTTTTTCACCGTTCCCTTGGCAGTGGCAAAGAATACATATTGATCTTCAGAGAACACTTTTACCGGCAGAATCGCATTGATCTTTTCGCCGGTTTCAAGCGGCAACAAATTAACAATTGGCCTACCGCGGGCGGTACGGGCACCCTGAGGCACGTCGTACACCTTGATCCAGTACACTCGACCACGACTGGAGAAGCACAGAATGTAATCGTGCGTGTTGGCGATAAACAGGTTATCTACAAAATCGTCTTCTTTAGGAGGAGCAGCCTGCTTGCCACGGCCACCGCGTTTCTGCGCCACATATTCCGCTAACGGCTGCGCTTTCATGTAACCGCCATGCGACATGGTAACCACCACGTCTTCCGGCGTAATCAGATCTTCCATGCTCATATCTTGAGTATGGGTGACGATTTCGCTACGGCGCTTATCGCCGTATTGCGCTTTAATCGCAACCAGCTCGTCGACGATAATTTGCGTTACGCGTTCTGGCTTGGCCAAGATATCGAGTAAATCGATAATCTTGTCCATCACTTCGCGATATTCGCTGACGATTTTATCTTGTTCCAGCCCGGTTAAACGCTGCAAACGCAGCTCCAGAATAGCTTGCGCTTGCGTGTCCGAAAGCCGATATGCACGCTGCTCGCCCTGCCCTGACATACCGAATTCAGGCTCCAGATTTTCCGGACGCGATGCATCGCTAACCCGGCTTAGCAACTCTTCGACCAGTGAAGATCGCCATGTCCGCGCCATCAAACCCTGTTTAGCAATCGCAGGAGTCGCTGCCGCTTTAATCAGCGCAATGATTTCATCTACGTTGGAAAGTGCAACCGCCAAACCTTCAAGAATATGGCCACGATCACGCGCCTTGCGCAGATCAAATATCGTGCGCCGCGTTACCACTTCGCGCCGATGGCGCAGGAAAGCATCCAGGAATTGCTTCAAGTTGAGCAGCTTGGGCTGGCCGTCGGTCAAGGCGACCATATTCATGCCGAAACTGTCTTGCAGCTGGGTCATTTTAAATAATTGATTGAGTATCACTTCCGGCACTTCATTGCGCTTTAGTTCAATCACAGCGCGCATTCCGGATTTATCCGACTCGTCGCGAATTTCGGAAATCCCATCGATTTTTTTTTCACGCACCAGCTCACCAATCTTCATTAGTAAGGTGGCTTTATTCACTTGATAGGGCAACTCATCAATAATGATGGCTTGGCGATTATTCCCCTTTTCGATATCTTCGAAATGAGTTCGCGCGCGCATTACCACGCGCCCGCGCCCGGTTCGGTAACCTTCCTTTACACCTGCCAAACCATAAATGAAACCCGCAGTCGGAAAATCCGGCGCTGGAATATATTCTATTAACTGCTCAATATCCAGATCAGGGTTTTTCAGTAGCGCCAGACAGGCATCAATCACCTCGCCTAGATTATGCGGCGGAATATTGGTCGCCATACCCACGGCAATGCCGGTTGAGCCGTTGACTAACAGATTGGGGAACCGCGCCGGAAATACCAGCGGCTCATGCTCGGAGCCATCGTAATTTGGTCCGAAATCCACGGTCTCTTTGTCCAGATCGGCCAGCAACTCGTGCGCAATACGCGCCATGCGAATTTCGGTATAACGCATCGCCGCTGCATTATCACCATCCACCGAACCAAAGTTACCCTGACCGTCCACCAACGGATAACGCAGCGAAAATGTCTGCGCCATACGAACGATCGTGTCATACACCGCTGTATCTCCATGCGGATGATATTTACCGATCACGTCGCCCACAATGCGCGCCGATTTTTTATAGGCCTTGTTCCAGTCGTTGGATAGTTCGTGCATGGAAAACAGCGCGCGGCGATGTACCGGTTTAAGGCCATCACGCACATCAGGCAAGGCGCGCCCAACAATCACGCTCATTGCGTAATCGAGATACGACTTGCGCATCTCATCTTCAAGACTGACCACCAGAATTTCTTTAGCGAATTGTTCCATAGGTATAGCGAATTCTCTAAAATTTCTTAAAAAACAATTTACAAGTTTAACATGCCCGCCTGAGGCGAGACAAAACATAATTTCTTGGTTGCACAGAATCCGAAATTAAGTCGCCTGATTGGCTGGCGATTCCAGACAAGTTTTGTTACATTCTGCCCTTCACCCAGAATATGAGCACACCATGACCAACGCTGATCCGATTGAACTGGAAAAATTTAGTCAGCTCGCCCACCGCTGGTGGGATACCAGCAGCGAATTCAAACCACTGCACGAAATCAACCCGCTGCGACTGGACTATATCAACCGTATCGCGCCCTTGGCCGGCAAGTCTGTGCTGGATGTCGGCTGCGGCGGCGGCATCCTGTCGGAAAGCATGGCCGCACTTGGCGCGCATGTGACAGGCATTGATTTGGGTGACAAAGCGCTGCAAGTTGCCAGACTGCACTTACTGGAAAGTGGCCAACAGGTGGATTACCGCAAAATCGCCGTGGAAAACCTGGCGGGTGAACAGCCAGGCCACTACGATGTGGTCACCTGCATGGAATTGCTCGAACATGTACCCGACCCATCCAGCACCGTAAATGCCTGCGCGCAACTTGCCAAGCCGGGTGGTCATGTGTTCTTTTCCACCATCAACCGCAACCCGAAGTCCTACCTTTTTGCGGTGATCGGCGCGGAATATTTACTTCACTTGCTGCCGCGTGGCACGCACGATTATGCTAAATTCATCAAGCCGTCCGAACTCGCACAGTTTTGCCGCAATGGAGGGCTTAACATTAGCGACATCAGCGGCATGAGTTACCACCCCCTCTATAAAACCTACTCACTCGGCCAGAACACTGACGTCAACTACCTGATCGCCTGTTGTCGTGACTAGTGCCGTCCTGTTCGATCTCGACGGTACTTTCGCTGACACGGCACCCGATCTGGGCGCCGCTCTTAATCACCTGCTCAGCCTCCATGGCAGGCCGCCCATGCCATTGGAGACGATTCGCCCGCAAGCCTCGCATGGCTCTCCTGGCTTGCTGAAGTTGGGTTTTAACATTGAACCAGATGCGCCAAATTTTGCGGATTTGCGCGATGCCTTCCTGGATTATTATGCCAGCCATATTTGTGTCCACACCACCCTGTTCCCCGGAATGGCGGAGCTGATCGAAACACTTGAACATCGTGGCCTGCCGTGGGGCATCGTCACCAACAAACCCCATCGCTTCACTCTACCGCTGATGCAAGCGCTGGGCTATGCGCAGCGCGCTGCCTGCCTGATCAGTGGCGACACATGCACGCGTGCCAAGCCCTTTCCGGACCCACTACTTAAGGCCTGCGAATTGCTGAAAATCGCGCCCAAGCTTTGCCTGTATCTGGGTGATGACGAGCGCGATGCGGAAGCAGCTCAAGCTGCCGGAATGCGCTGCATCATCGCCCGCTATGGTTACATCAGCTCTCCGGAGGAATTATCCAACTGGCCTGCGCAAGGCGGAATTGATTTACCGTCCCAACTATTGCAATATTTAACAGCTTGATAATATATTGAATAGATGTGCCAATGCGGTAATGTATGGTCGATCTGGCATATCAAATTCAAGATCGAGCATTTAATGCTTCACGAACTTTTTACGTGTTAAAAACACATAGAAAGTGTCGAAAAATTTTACAGTCAATTCTGATTTGAATCCGCCTCTTTATTAACTCTTTCAACTAAATGAAATTTTAAAAATGGCACAATATTTGCTTGAGCTTTCATGAAGTCATTTTGTCGTATATATCCCAGGGAATAATTAATACGTCGCTCATCGCTAGTCTATTGCTTGTTGGCACCGCAACAAGTGCTAAGTCGGTCACAAATGGTGATTTTTAAACTGGTACTTTCGCAGGCTGAACTAAATCTGGCAACACGAGTTTATCTGATGTCATTTCCAACACAGTAACATCTAAACATACATTTCCTTGGCGCAGTGGTGCCGATGGTTCACCAGCATTTATTAGCCAATCGTTGGCCACAATTGCAGGTCAACATTACACTTTCGGTTTTGATCTGTTTAGTGCAGGCCCTAGCTCAACCAATCCTGCTGCGGTTGATTTTGATGCGTGGTTTAATGGAATACCAGAGTATTCCTTATCGAATGTGACTGTCCCAACTTGGACGCATTTCGAATTTACAGATTTGATCGCGACTTCGACTTCAACTTAGTTGAAATTTGGTTCTCGCAATGACCCAAGCTACACTCGTTTAGATAACGTTAGTGTTGTCGGCACTTCAAATAACGTTCCAGAGCCAGCAACAGCCGCTCTGTTAGGTTTGGGCATGTTAGGTTTCGCAGCAGCGCGTCGCCACAACTAATAATTAATTTATAGTAATGACATAACCCCGCTACGGCGGGGCTATGTCATTTGTGGGACTGGTGATTTTGGCTCATTAGTCTCACAATAATCAATGGGTGACCCTATTGATTTGTCAGCTCGTCGTCAGAGCAAGTGACCAACCTTGACAAAGATAAGACACCCGGATTCAGAGCAGGGTTGGTGTGCACTCATGTGTGGACTCCGAATCCAGGTGCCGGTCGGATAATGCCCATACTCGTCTTGAAATGTGCCTTGCAATACGAAAATCTCCTCACCCCCAAGGTGTTGGTGTTTGCTGAAGAAGGTACCTGGCGCCCAACGCACCAGCGCCGTATGAGTTGTGCCGAACTGATCCAGTGCTAGAACATCAAGCCCCCTGACCCTGCCAGGATGCCACCGGTAATCTGATGGACGGACAATAACCCGCTCTAAGTCACTATCATTTAACTGACGGAGTTTGACAAAAAGCGTACATCCGGCATCACTTCTGGGCGCATGCGCCGAACCGGGCGGGTTCTTGATATAAGTACCGGCAGGGTACACACCGTGCTCGTCCGCAAACTCTCCATCGAGCACTACAATCTCTTCGCCATGAGGGTGAGCGTGCCATGGAAATATCGAGCCTGGATCGTATCTAACGACACTGGTCGCCCGAGCATCTTCTTCGCCGTCACGCGCCAGCAAGCGTCGCTGAACGCCGGCCACCGGACTTGATACCCAAGGCAGGTTTTCCGAGTGCAGTACGACACGTTCAGATAGGTTCGCGTTAAGTTTCATTTAATTTTATTTACCGCAGACGGTTCCATTGGGCACTTGCCTTTCTGTCTTTAGATTTGTCTCGCACACATTCTTGGTAATCCTGAATAGCTGCTGCTGATATAAATTCAGCATGAATACTAAACCTGGACGGAAGGTGTGAAACGAAGTTGGGCTAAGGTAGAATTCTACATGGATAGTTTCTGTCTATGTTTCATAGTCGACCTCGCCATCAGGTTTAAAATGCACCAAGCTCCTCAAATTTAATCACAAATAATTTGCATAGGCTTGTGACAGACTCGCGTTTAATCCGATGGTAACCGAAGGTATGCGGTATGGTTTTTTGTATTTGTGAGGAATTAATTATGACCGCTTTCCAAGCTCTCAAGCAGCAACTACCGCAGGCCCCTCGTGTTTGGCTGGTTACTGGTGCGGCTGGATTTATCGGGAGCAACTTGGTGGAGGCACTCCTCGGACTCGATCAGCATGTTGTAGGCTTGGATAATTTTGCTACTGGTTATAGAGAGAACCTGGAGGAGGTGCAGCATTGCGTTACGCCGCAGAAATGGGCTCGGTTTCGTATCATTGAAGGAGATATTCGCGAACTAAGTGTTTGTCGAGAGGCGATGTCGGGTGTAGATTATGTACTACATCAGGCGGCGCTTGGTTCTGTGCCACGTTCGCTTGAGGATCCTATCCTTACTAACGAAAATAATATCTCGGGTTTTCTCAACATGCTGGTGGCAGCGCGCGATGCAGCGGTAAAGCGCTTTGTATATGCGGCCTCCAGTTCAACTTATGGTGATCATCCTGGGTTGCCCAAGGTTGAGAATGTAATAGGGAAGCCTTTGTCGCCTTATGCAGTGACAAAGTATGTGAACGAGCTTTATGCCGATGTGTTTAGTCGATGTTATGGATTCCACACAATCGGTTTGCGCTATTTCAACATCTTTGGACGTCGCCAGGATCCTAATGGTGCCTATGCAGCGGTCATCCCAAAGTGGGTGGCCAGTATGGTCAAGGATAAGCCTGTTTATATCAATGGCAATGGAGAAACCAGCCGCGACTTTTGTTACATCGACAACGCCGTGCAAGCTAACCTTCTTGCCGCGACTATAGAAAATACCGCTCCCACCAATCAAGTTTACAATATCGCCGTCGGGGATAGAACTACGCTCAACGACCTCTTTGATCAATGCCGAACATTGCTCCTGCCACACTTTCCACATTTGCAAGAATTCAAACCAGTTTACCGTGATTTTCGTGCAGGTGATGTGCTTCACTCTCAAGCGGATATTTCAAAAGCTCAGTCTTTTCTGGGTTATGCACCTAGCCACTCAATTTCCAAGGGTCTGGAAGAATCGATGGCATGGTACGTTAAAAGCCTGGCCTGAATGTAGGAAATGCTATTGAATTTCCGGCCTTGACATGACGTATTGCCACTAAGTGGCAATCGCTTCGTCTGCTCGCAGAGGTAGACGTCTACTGGCCGGAAATACAATACTGAAGGTGCTACCCTTTCCTTCCTCGCTGGCAATCTCCAGCCGCGCCTGATGTCGGCTAGCTATGTGCTTGACGATTGCCAGACCCAAACCTGTGCCTCCAGTTTCTCGTGAGCGACTGCTGTCCACACGATAAAAACGCTCTGTCAAGCGCGGAATGTGTTGCGGCGAAATGCCAATACCGCTGTCCTGTACACTAAAAACCGGCTGGTCGCCCTGCTCGTGCCAGCTCACCAAAATCTCGCCCCCTTGCGGGGTATAACGGATGGCATTGGATATCAGATTACCGAAGGCGCTGCGCAGCTCATCAGCGTTGCTCAGCAAAGCGCAATTGCTCGCTAGTTCCAGCCGCAAACCATGTTTCTCCGCACTCAACGATTGTCCCTCTTGATGCAGCGAGCGTAAAAGCCCGGATATATCCACGGTTTCTTCCTGCAAGACATTGAGTGTGTCCTCCAGCTTGGACAGGGTAAGCAAATCGTCCACCAGCCGCTCCATGCGGTGCGTTTGTTCGCCCATCAATTGAAGCGCGCGGCGTGCCATGCTATTTTCAAGGTTGGGCATGTCATGCAAGGTCTCGACAAAACCGTTCACTACAGTAAGCGGTGTGCGTAACTCATGCGACACATTAGCGACGAAATCACGACGCATGTTTTCAATGCGTTCCAGATGAGTAATGTCGCGACTGATCAATAGCAACTTGTTGCCACCGTAAGGAATCAGTTTAATAGACAGTGTCAGCCCGTCCTGCCGTGCACCGCTCAGAACTAGCGGCTCGCTGAATTCGTGTATGGCAAGGTACTGCACGAATTCTGGCTGACGCGCCAGATAAGTGATCTGCTGGCCGATGTCGCGCTTGCTGTCCAGGCCGAAATGTTGTTCAGCCAGCGGGTTGCACCATTGGATGTGGTAGGAGTCATCGAGTATGGCCACTCCTTCTGGCAGCGCTGAGGTAGCCTGCTCCATGTGTTGTAACGCTGCGACACGCTGCTCATGTTCTTTGCGGTGTTGACGTACCATCCTGTTCAGCCGAGCAAATACCTCCTCCCACAACCCAGGACCATCAGGCACCGCACGCCCATTAGAGTCTGCCAGCCAGTAATCAAGTGCTTCAAGTTGGCGCAGGTGAAGAACTAGATGTATCAGCAGTGATACACTAAAAAATAAGGTAGCGAGCAACGTTCCTACTGTTGCCCACACTAGCAGTGAGAGAAGCAATACGGCAAATGGGAAAAAAAGTGCGCGCCGCCAAAAATCAAACATGGTGTAGCCTTTAAAAATTACGCTGCGCCATTATTATGGTGTGGAAAGCGATGGAAAACCACATTCCGGCAGAAAGCAAAAAGATTTTCATCGACGGGATGAGAAGTTATAGCTGCACTTTAACCATCCGGTTTAATTGCATGAAAAACGGTATCCACTCCCACGCACAGTCTGAATTAAACTGTCGAAGCTGGAGGGTTCAAGCGCCTGGCGCAGACGGCGAATGTGCACATCCACCGTGCGCTCTTCCACAAATACATGATCACCCCAAACTTGGTCGAGCAACTGCGAGCGGGTATAGACTCTCTCGGGATGGGTCATAAAAAAATGTAACAAACGAAACTCGGTCGGCCCCAGATCAATCATTTCTCCATTGGCATTGATACGATGCATCGCTGGCGATAATTCCAGCCCACCCGCAACTACTGTTTCATCACTCATTTGTGGCGCGCGGCGGCGGAGCACGGCACGGATGCGAGCCATCAATTCACGCGGCGAAAATGGCTTGGTTATGTAGTCGTCTGCGCCTGATTCCAGCCCCAGAATTTTATCGCGTTCATCGGTACGCGCAGTCAGCATTATGATGGGAATATTACGTGTCCGTTGATTCGCGCGCAGGCGGCGCGCCAATTCCACGCCACTGCTACCGGGCAGCATCCAGTCAAGCAGAATTAGATCAGGCAGCTCATGGTTGATATGTGTCCAAGCGCCGTCGGCATCATATGCCTCGATTGCGCGGTAGCCACATTGCGTTATATTGAATGCCAGCAATTCCTGTATCGCATGTTCGTCTTCCACTACCAGAATATTCGCGGTCATTATTTTCTCCGTCGTTCACATAAGAAACAACTTGCGATGGTATGACAGAATTGTGACAGTAGCATGACGGCTATGCCTGTTACTCAATCCGATGAGCAGCTTGGCGGCTGCGCTTCAAATCAGGTAACAGCGAGCCGACGTACATGCCTGAGGCACTCATCAGCAAGCCCGCCAGTTGCGGTGGCCACAGTCCTCCAGGATTGAAAATTTCAAGCAGCAACCAGGAAGACAGGCCCGCGACAATTGAAAATAACGCACCTTGCGTGTTCGCTCGCCTCCAGTACAGTCCGCTCACCAGTGGAATGAATGCTGCCACTAAAGTCACCTTGTAGGCGTTCCCCACCATCGAATAAATACTCGATGTGGATTTTAACGCAAACAAGGTGACGGCCACAGCAAAGCATACAACGACAACGCGCATGATCCATAAAAAATGTCGATCGCTCTGATGACCGATAATGCCCTTCAGGATGTTTTCGGTAAAAGTCACTGACGGTGCCAGTAAAGTGCCGCTGGCAGTGCTCATAATAGCTGCAAGCAGTGCACCAAAGAACATCACCTGCGCAAACACTGGCGTGTGGTTCATGATCAGTGTGGGCAGAATCAACTGTGCGTTTTCGTCGATCAACGTTGCCACCATCCTGGGGTCAATCAACGTGGCGGAATAAGCCAGAAAAATGGGAATAAAGGCAAACAAGAAATACAGAATGCCACCGAGTAGCGCACCGCGTACGGCAGTTTTTTCATTTTTTGCGGACATCACACGCTGGAATACGTCCTGCTGTGGGATGGAGCCTAGCATCATGGTTACCGCTGCGCCGATAAATGCGAGTACATCCCTGGTTTCCAGCTGCGGCCATAAAACAAGTTTGTTGGCTTGTGCGGCATGGTCTATGACCACCCCTGCCCCACCTGCTATACCGGACAGTAGCCACGCCAGGTACAACATACCAACGACAATAATCGTCATTTGAAAAGCATCTGTCAGCGCTACTGACCACATGCCGCCGAACAGGGTGTAAACCAGTACGATACCTGCGCCAACCACCATGCCTTCACTGGGTGAAATCGCGCCTTGAGAGATGAAAGAGAACACCAGACCCAACGCTGTAATCTGCGCTGATACCCAGCCCAGGTATGAAGCTATGATGGCCAGGCTGGTAAGTACCTCCACCGTGCGACCGTAGCGTTGCAGGTAATAGTCGCCGATGGTAATCAGGTTCATCTTATATAGTTTGGCGGCAAAGAACGTGCCCACCAAAATCAGGCACATGCTGGCGCCAAAAGGATCTTCAACTATTCCCCTCAAGCCCTGCTGGACGAACTTTGTGGATATCCCCAACACTGTTTCCGCACCGAACCAGGTGGCAAACACTGTGGCAGTCACGACATACAGCGGCAAGTGCCGACCGGCCATCACATAATCTTTGACATTATGTACACGCGTGGCGGCATACAAGCCGATTCCGATGGAAATCATGAGATAAAGAATGACAAGCCAGATCAGCATGAGCACCTTGCAAAGTCGTAACAGAATGGTCGAATTGTAGCAGTCCTTGGCTACTTTTGAGATCAATAAAAAGGCTCCCGAAGGAGCCTTTGAGTAATCTAAAATAAGCGCTTATAGTTTTTCAGCGTGCTCGGCCAAGTACTTCGCCACACCCTCAGAAGAAGCATCCATTCCAGCTTTACCCTTGCTCCAGCCAGCGGGGCAAACCTCACCATGCTCCTCATGAAATTGTAATGCATCTACCATGCGCAGCATCTCATCAATGTCACGACCCAGCGGTAGATCGTTCACCACTTGGTGACGTACCACACCATCACGGTCTATCAGAAACGAACCACGAAAAGCCACGCCATCCTTGTGTTCAACGTCATAAGCACGGCAAATATCGTGCTTGATATCAGCTACAAGGGGGTAGCGCACCTGACCGATGCCGCCCTTATTAACGGGCGTATTTTTCCACGCCAGATGTGTGAACTGTGAATCAATGGAAATGCCGATAACTTCGGTTTGACGTTTCTTGAATTCGTCTAGACGATGATCGAAAGCAATCAATTCGGAAGGACATACGAAAGTAAAATCCAACGGATAGAAGAACACCACACCGTATTTTCCGTCCAGGTGATTAGTCAAACTAAAAGTTTCATTTATGTCATTGTTGCCCATCACTGCAGCAGCAGTAAAGTCTGGGGCAAGTTTACCGACGAGAACGGCCATTATTTTTTCCTTTGGTTGACTGAATTACTAAGGTATGGAATTTAGCGAGGGATGGGTTGGCTGTCAACCAAAAACACTGAGGTAAGCTGACAAAAAAAGAGGCAGACGTTTCAGAAAAATGCTAGCGAGGTTTTCATTTAAATTGCCATTTTCTAAAAAACTGGACAAATCCTGAAGCTTGATCAACCATAAAATAATCAGCAGTGCCCGGGAACAATCATTCAGGCTTAGGTGAAATGAAAGCCTTGTGAAAAAGATGACGCGCAAGAAGCAAAGGCGGCATACGTAACCAGGTTGCACGTACATAAAGCATCCGCCGTGCTATACCGGCAAACCAATCGGAGCAACTCTCGTGGGCTGGCATGAGCGCACGTTCAAAAAGTTGATCTGTAATTATCAATGTTAGCGGGTTGGGGTGACCACTTTGGGCGGCTTCCATCATGTATGCGGGAATGGGCGTTTTCAAAATATGTACAGCATAACGCAATGCGTAAAAAAGCGGTCGCGTCAACTCAAGCTCGTGTGCTCGCTCGGATAGACTTGGCCAGAACGTTGGCAAAATGCTGAAATGACGTAACAAATTATCAATATCAACCAAATCCCGCAGCCCCTGATCCAGTTGATCATTATGGAACAGGTGCACCGCACTGTGGAGCACCATATCGGCTGGGACAAATACCTTTAAATCGTCGTAGCCATCAAGTGGTTGCGCCGCAGCCAGGAGTTTTGCCGAATCAGGGTGAAGAACTGCCGTTTCCGGCAAAATCGCATGATGCACGTCGATGACAGTCGTCCGTTTAATATGCTGCATAGGCGGCAACTCATGCATCCAGGTACGATAATAATGCTGGTCATAGGCATCATGATGCGTCGCGGCCCAACCATGAAGCATCAATGCGGCTTCTACAGCATTGAGACTACCTTTAGGAACCATGATGTCGATATCGGAGAACAATCTCCCTTTGGCAGCCGGCAGTTTTGCCATGACATAGGCAGCGCCCTTGAGGAGAATGACTGGTACCCCGACTTTCGCCAATGCCTTTCGAATCAGGGTTATTTCCCAATGAACAGCTTGAATGTGTCTTTCGGAGATTACGCGTGACCACTCCAGATGTTCGCGGGGTTTTGCCGGTACCTGTTCGAGTAAGCCGCGTTCGTCCAGTAAAATGCAAATGCGTGCCAACAGATTGGCGCGGCGTGCTTGGCGTATGAGTAAATCCCAGTCTGGCAGACTTAGGAAAATCAATGCTTCGGGCTCTCGGAGCGCTTGTAATATTAAGTGATCAGGAATCACATTGGGTATTTCTATCAAATATCTTCAGCAGGAAAGCTGGGGCAGTTTCATCGTAAATGGCTTCTAATTTATTAAATAACAGATGATTACTTACTGGAGACTTGCGACTTTAACGCATCAAATATTTCAATGGCATCATCCAGATTGCTATACGTAAAATCATAACATAGAGACGTTTCAATCAAACTTGCCATGGTCTTAAAGCCATTGAGTCCAAGAAGACTGTAATTAAAAGAGTTATCCGCAACCCGCATGAAAGCGCGGGATTGCGGCAATGCCTCCAAGCATGCTTTAGCACCTGCCTGATACTTTGGAAAAATGACCCACGCACCTTGTACGACCTCTGTAGCGCGGGCGATGCTGTCAGCTGGTGCTTTCATATGGGCAACCGTACCCTTTATTGTATCCGCCACCTTGCGGCTGAAAATCGCATTGGGCTCATAGCGCTTGATGATCTCGATAGATTCGTTTTTTAAACTAACGGGGCGCGGAAGCGGGATGAGTTTCCCATCGCCAACACGAACCAAAGCAAGCTCATCAGACAGCAATCTCCACCCGCGATTTACCAAAGCTGCGCATAAGGTGCTTTTACCCGAGCCAGGAGGAGCGGGCATAATTGCAGCACAACCATCTTTTTCAACCACTGCCGCATGAATAATCAAACAATGATTAACATGATTTGATACGCACCAATTAAGCCCCCACTCCAACATGGGAAATGCTTGGTCGAGCGGCAGGGGCTTGAACGGAGGGTATCCGTCAAACAAGAACAATACCTGGGGCTTGAACCAGCGCCTCAGATTTCGCGGATAAGTAAGGCTAACGTGGAAATCCGCAAAATCGGTCTGTTCTGCCAGGGGATAATCGGCGTAAAGTAATCCGACACTTTCCGACACGCTCGGGATCGAAGTTTGCAAATGAGTAATGAAAGAACCGGTTTGAAGGCATATCCCCGTTTCCCTGAGCCGGAATCGAAGTTCCGAGGATGTTAATGCGGAAACATTCAAAATCAGGTACGTTCTATCAGTGCAAGAGCGTTCAGGTCTTCGAGAATATTTACCAGTTGAGGCTCAAGTGGCTCACCCATCACTTCGCTTGGTAACAAAGAAGTGAGTGATTCAACCAAGGATATAAAATCTGATGGAGCATGTTGTAATCTCAACAGGATTTGAGCTGCAACCAAACCAAGCAAATGGGTATCCCCAGAAAGGTTATTGTAAACAATGAGCTCATCCCCCCATGAACAAAAATGAAGTGCCTGGTCGGATATCACTTTCCATTTTATGTTTGAAGCCATACTCTACTATGACATTGTCGTTTTCAAGTAAGTGACAATTTGACCAGGCCCCCATTGAATGCCTACAGTTGGTTCAAAATACCCTTTTGAATCAAACTCATTAAATATATTTATGACTTGTTCTTTAGTCAATACTGGCGTTTTTCCGCTTACTGCATTGAGCAAAGCTGCTACACAGTGTGCGCCGAGCTGGTACGGGTCACCCTGACCATCTAGCCCAATTACCTGCATCAGGGTAAAGCTGGCAAGATGCTTTCCATAGCCACTGCAATAAAAGACATTTGCAAACTTGGTACCAAGATCGATTGTGGTGATAGTAGATGATCGTGTGCGCTCTCCTTCCTTTTTATTTTCGTCATCACTTTTTGAAACACTGCGAGTCTTAGTTTTATCGGCTTCGTATGGCGTTGGCCAGCCCGTATTATTTATCCAGTAAACAGGCGAGAGGCCCGCGCAAGTAATGGGTGTGCCGTGGAAGCTGAGATTGCCTGACTCAAAACCAGAGGGTGATTTACATACCAACTCACCCAATACTGGCCGACTGCTAAGAGTAAGCAATACACCCGACGCTACCAATCCTGATTTGGCGAAGCTTCTGCGTGACTTATCTGGCGATTTCGCTAGCTCGCCAATATCCTGAGGCGCTTGTTGTGTTACCTCACCACTCTGATGCTCTTGGATGGTCATATCTTCTCCTTGAAAATGCTTAGCCTTGCCAACTGTGCATCCTGAATTTTTGCACTGCTACAACTCAATCATTTAATTTTAGGAAAAATGAGGTGGTTAGCAGAATATACTTTATTATTCATGCAAAATACATGCCTAATAAAATTATATTTAACATGATGTCAACGCTAAATAGAAATGCCCCCTCGCCTGCAAAGTAAAAGTGTCCCTTTCTCCCTTCGTCATCGGTGTTATTGAATAACGATTTTGCTACCGGTGACGGGCTTGGCCGAAAAGAAGCCTCTCGTGGCAGACGAAATGACCGTCTTCAATATGTCGGGAACGCGACTGCCCCAGCGAAGTAGCAGAAATAGCGCTGGCGCATACCATTGGCGACAAGGTAGGAGCAACCCAACGGGGTGTTAATCAGCGTCCAACAATTACCATTTTCAGCATCCAGCAGCTATCAGCGCACCCTTACTTGCGCTTCCCCAGTCTGCATCGAGCCGATTACTGCGGCATAGCTGAAACCATCAGCATTAAACGCAGCCACTACTGCATCCGCACTTTCTGGCGCGCAACTGACTAATAAGCCACCACTGGTTTGCGGGTCGCAAAGCAGTTTGCGCTGCCATTCTGCGATATCTTCCCCCAGAATCACAGCGTCGGCATAGCTGGACCAATTACGCGCTGCCGCTCCTGTGGCATAGCCGGCTTGTGCCAATTGCAAAGCCATATCTATGAAAGGAATGCGATGAAATTCAATTTGTGCCTGCAGTTGCGAACCGCGACAGATTTCGAGTAGGTGACCGAGTAATGCGAAGCCAGTGACATCAGTCATGGCATGCACACCTGCCATATCTGACAGGGCTATGCCGGTGCGGTTTAGTTGGGTAGTAACGGCAATCATCTGCCGGTAGCCTTCAGCATCCAGTTCACCTTTTTTCAGCGCAGCACTCAGTACGCCGATGCCCAATGGCTTTCCCAGCACCAACACATCGCCTGCCTGAGCCTTGTTATTTCGCTTGACCTTGTCAGGATGCACGATGCCTAGCGCCACTAACCCGTAGATCGGTTCTGGCGAGTCGATGGAATGTCCCCCGGCAATCGGTATCCCTGCCGACTGGCACACCGCCGCACCGCCTGCCATGATTTTCTGGATTGTCTCCACTGGAAGTTTGTCGATCGGCATGCCGACCACCGCCAGCGCCATGATCGGCTGCCCACCCATGGCATAAATATCTGACAGTGCATTGGCAGCGGCAATACGACCAAAGTCGTAGGCATCGTCCACGATAGGCATGAAGAAATCGGTTGTAGCGATAATTGCCTGAGTGTCATTCAGGCGGTAAACCGCAGCATCGTCGCTGGATTCCAGGCCAACCAGCAAATCAAGAAACATGCCCGTCTGCGGCAGACCCGATAAAATCTGCGAAAGCACGGCGGGTGCGATCTTACAACCGCAGCCGCCACCGTGGGAAAACTGGGTAAGGCGAATTTCACTCGTCATTTTATCTTTCCTCAAGCATCAAATCTTCAGCCGCCTTGCGCAGACTGTCGCTATCCAGCGAGGCTGGTTGTAGCATATTGACGTTGTCCGGCTGCCGGAAGCTGACGCCAGAAGAGCGCCGGTATGCCGGATCATAATGCTGCGTCAACAATGCTTGCACCAGCGGTCTCCACTCGCCTTGCCGCGCCATTTCGCACCAATGGTTGATTACCACACGACCATGCAGCTCCATGAGCCGCGTCAAGCGCTCGACCAAGAATGTGGGATTGCCCAGGAAGTGCGCGTAGTCATCCATTAGAAGCTCTACACGGGCTTCCAGTGGCGCCTCAATCCGCACGCAAGAAGAAGCGCGCATGTGGTCAAGCAAAACATTGGGCACGCTCAACGCGCCGATTTTGCGGCTTTCCGCCTCAATGTAAACAGGGCGATCAGGAGTGAAAGCACGTAGTGTGTCCCAGAGTCGGGTTTCGAAGGTTTTTTGCGTCGGTTGTGGTTGGTCTGGCAAATCACCGAGAAGTGAGCCGCGATGTTGCGCCAACTTTTCTAAATCCAGGACCTGCGCCCCTTTCTCGGCCAGCGCATGCAATAGACGACTCTTTCCCGAGCCGGTCGAACCACTGATCACACGAAAATCAAACTTGGCAGGTAGCGCTTCCAGCGCGACGATTACATAGCGCCGATAGGCTTTGTAACCGCCCTCCAGCTGGCCAGCTCTCCAACCTATCTGGGCCAGAATGTGCGCCATAGCGCCACTACGCATGCCGCCACGCCAGCAATACACTAGAGGTCGCCAGCCTTTTTGCCGGTCGCCGAAAGTCTCTTCCAGATGGCGTGCAATATTTCGAGCGATCAGTGCTGCTCCCTGTCTCTTTGCCTCGAACGGTGAGACTTGGGTAAACAAGGTGCCAATGCGGGAGCGCTCCTCATCGTTCAGCACGGGTACATTAATCGCCCCGGGGAGATGATCATCAGCATATTCGGCCGGCGAATGGACATCCAGAATGTCGTCGAAAGCATGAAATGCCTGTGAGATTTCGATGAGTTTGTAGGCGGCCATACTATTTGGCACGGATGTGAGGGGAGAGATCGTGCTAGCCAGTCATGTTATAAAAGCTTTTTAAAATTCGGATTTCATTCCAGGCACTGTCATAGCCAATAGTCATTGATGTACTTCTCGCCCTTGTCGCAGAAGAATGTAACGACATTTTCGACGTTGTACCGATCGCGTAATTTCCGCGCAGCGATCAGGTGCGCGCCGGATGATGCTCCAACAAAGATACCATGTTCACGCGCCAGACGGCGCATTTCCCGAACAGCATCTTCAGATTCGACGGTAATGATTTCATCCAGCAGGGCACGGTGGCGTTGAATAATTCCGGGTACAAATCCATCGGCAATTCCCTCGATCAGGTGCTTGGCGATCTCGCCGCAGAGTATCGTGCATGACTCACTGGGTTCAAGCGCAACAACCTTGCACGCCCGGTTAGCCGCCTTGAACGCCTGACCTACGCCGATGATTGTGCCGCCGGTACCAACGCCACCGACAACCACATCCGGGAGCACGCCCGCAGGGAGTTGGGCCAGAATTTCTGGCCCTAACCACTCGCGGTTCTCATCCACATTCCATTCATTATCGAATTGTTGCGGGGCAAAATATCCGGGCAAACTACCCAGTTTTTTAACTTCGGCCAGCGCATCAGTGACATGAAAATCACCGATGATGCGTACTTCGGCACCATAAGCACGCGAGATCGCAGTGCGTTCACGGCTCAATCCATTGGGCATTAATACCAGCATCTTGTAGCCTTTAACAGCGGCCACCATGCTCATCGCGTTACCGGTATTGCCGCTACTCGCTTCCACGATCGTATCACCCGGTTTCAGCAGACCTTCACTTTCAGCGCGCTCTATCATGTATTTGGCAATGCGCGCCTTGATGGATCCAGATGGGTTAAGAAATTCCAGCTTGACCCAGATACCGTCAATCTGAATAAGTGGTGTTGAGCCGATTGCATCCAGAATAGTTTGCATAATGGAATTAACTCCAAAGGTTGGAAATACTGAAGGAATGATCGTAACAAATTTAAATGCACGCCGGTATGAACTGTGGCAAATTTCTATGGCAACAAAAAATAAAAGCCTGTATATCCACAGGCTTAAATAATTTTATTGGCGGAGAGGGCGGGATTCGAACCCGCGTTAAGATATTATCCTAAACACGCTTTCCAGGCGTGCGACTTAAACCGCTCATCCACCTCTCCGAAGGTCGCGCAGGATAAACCAGAAAGGGCTTTATCGCAATCTAAAATAGTTTCAGAAATTGTTTTTCCAGGTGCGCAGAGCAGTAAAGACGCTAGTTTCGTCGGTCTCTTTTATTTGTGTCATGCTTAATGTGGTGGCAATAACGCTTGGCTCAGCGCAGCGTAAAAAAGGGTTGGTGGCTTTTTCCAAAGCAATAGTCGAGGGTAACGTTGGACGCCCGGCAGCGCGTAACGCCTGCACATCTGCTTGACGTTGTTTGAGCCGAGCATTGTCGGGTTCGCAGACTTGTGCAAAGCGGATGTTGGCCTCGGTATATTCATGTCCGCAATACATTTTTGTTTCATCGGGCAAATTTGCCAGCCGTTGCAGGGAGTGGAACAATTGCGCAGCCGTTCCTTCAAATAACCTGCCGCAGCCACAACCGAACAGTGTGTCGCCGCAAAATACGCCGCCGGCACCCAGATAGGCAATATGCCCGAGGGTATGGCCAGGGATATCAATAACACTCAGTTTTATTTTTAACTCCGGGATTTCAATTACATCTCCATCGCCGAGCATATGACTGACGCAGGGAATGTTTTCAAGCTGTGGGCCATACACTGGCACGTTGTATAATTCAACAAGTTTGCAGACACCACCGACGTGATCGTTGTGATGGTGAGTACACAGGATGGCGGCGAGTTTGAGCTTATGTAGATTGAGATAAGCCAGCACCGGCGCGGCATCACCCGGGTCGACCACTACCACATGTTGGTGGTCATGCAGCATCCAGATGTAGTTGTCCTTGAATGCCGGGATGGGAATAATATTTAGCATGGATATGTCCGTTATTTATTTGGCTATACTCGAGTGAAAGAGTATTGCATGTCAACTACAAATTCGCTGAATGATTGGTTCTCCACGCCTCCAGGAAAATATTTGATGGAGTGCGAGCAGGCATTTTTTGATCACAGTGTGACTGATATTTTTGGTTTCAATGCCCTGCAACTCGGGCTGGCCGAGCATGATTTTCTGCGTGCCAGCCGCATGCCGCTGCGTGCCATAGTGGGGAACGAGACCGGGGTGCAAGTGCGGCTGGATATGAATGAATTGCCATTCGGGTGCAGTAGCTTGGATTTGGTGCTTCTGCCGCATGTACTGGAATTCAATGCCCATCCTCATCAAATTTTGCGTGAGGTTGAGCGTGTGTTAAGGCCGGAGGGAAATGTCATCATCAGCGGTTTCAATCCGCGTAGCCTGTGGGGAGCTCGGCGCATATTAGGCTCGCAGACAAACTTCCCGTGGCGGGGCGATTTTATAGCTTTGTCGCGCTTGAAAGATTGGCTGGCATTGCTGGGATTTGATGTGGTAACGGGACGTTTTGCCTGTTACGCACCTCCGCTCACGAATCCCAATTGGCTTAACCGCTTTAATTTTATGGAGCCCGCAGGCGACCGCTGGTGGGCAGTATGGGGCGGAGTATATTTTTTGCAGGCGATTAAGCATGTGCGAGGAATGAACCTGATCAAGCCAAAATGGAACGAGCGACTGGTTGGCACGCTGATACCGGCAGCGCCTAAGCTGAACAGGGAAATATCGCAGTGTACAAAAACGGAACCCGAATGAGCGAACTTGTAACAGTAAGTGAAGACATAGTAGAAATTTATACTGACGGGGCTTGCAAGGGGAACCCCGGCGTGGGCGGCTGGGGTGCGCTGTTGCAAATTATGGGCAAAGAGCGCGAGCTATGCGGTGGCGAGGCGCATACCACCAATAATCGCATGGAGCTGCTGGCCGCGATCCGGGCGCTGGAGGCATTGAAGCGGCCGTGCCGGGTGATCCTGCATACCGATTCAAAATATGTGCAGCAAGGCATTAGTGTCTGGGTGCATAACTGGAAGCTGCGTGGCTGGAAGACTGCCGACAAGAAGCCGGTGAAAAATGAGGACTTGTGGCGCACGCTGGATGAGCTGGCGGGCAAGCATCATGTTCAGTGGGTATGGATAAAAGGACATGCCGGGCATGATGGAAACGAGCGTGCCGATGAATTGGCCAATCGCGGGATTGAGCAACTACTGAATGAAAGCATGAAATGAGACAAATCGTGTTGGATACCGAAACCACCGGCCTGGATCCAGGGAAAGGGCATCGCATCATTGAGCTGGCGGCTATCGAATTATGCAACCGCAAAGTTTCTGACCGACGTTTTCACCGCTATCTCAACCCGGAACGGGAGATTGATGCGGGAGCGGCCGAGGTGCATGGCCTGACGCTGGAGCGTCTGCAGGACGAGCCGAAATTTGCTGAGATTGCACCAGCGCTACTTGAGTTTATCCGCGGTGCAGAACTCATCATTCACAATGCACCGTTCGATGTCGGGTTCCTCAATAAGGAGCTGGAACTAACCGGACTGCCTGGGTTGAATAACTATTGTGCGAGCGTTATTGACACACTGAAGTTGGCCAAGGAGTTGCATCCCGGCAAGAAAAATAATCTGAACGCTTTGTGTGACCGATATCAGATAGACAATTCTCACCGCACCTTGCATGGCGCGCTATTGGATACCGAGCTGTTGGCGGAAGTTTATCTTTCCATGACGCGTGGACAGAAAAGTTTACTGGATGATGGGAGCAGTGAGCAGGAGGAAGAGCTGACCACGGTTTTTGCAGATTTGTCGCGTTTGGAACTGCGTGTGCTGCCTGCTAACGATGATGAGTTGGCACAGCACGCACAGCAGTTGGCCGACATCGATACGGCCAGCAAGGGCGCATGTATGTGGAAACAATTAGAGCTTTTGAAGGTGCAGCCGTGATACAAAATATTGGCAGCATGTCCAAGCTGACAGGCTGTTGAAAGCGGCTAGTAGCCTGTTGTGATGAGCGCCAATGTGGATGTGTTGATCATCGGTGCCGGCGCGGCTGGCATGATGTGCGCCATCGAGGCTGCACGTCGAGGGCGCTCTGTACTGCTGCTTGATCACTCTAAAAAATTGGCGGAGAAAATCCGCATCTCTGGTGGTGGCCGCTGCAACTTCACCAATTTGTACGCCAAGCCGGAAAATTACTTATCCGGCAATCCGCATTTCTGCCGCTCCGCATTGGCTCGCTACACCCCCCAGCATTTCATCACATGGCTTAACCAGCAAGGCATCGGTTATCACGAAAAAAAACTCGGCCAATTGTTTTGTGACGAAGGATCGGCAGCCATTATTACGATGCTGAAAAACGAATGCGATGCAGCGGGAGTACGTTGGCTGATGTCTTGCGAAGTGCATAAGATTGAACGCCTCAATCCCCCTTTTCCGCAAGCAGGAGAGGGGCCAGAAGTAAGAGGCAATGCGCATCCATCAGCCGAACGATTTAGTTGCAATACCAGTCATGGCACATTTCGCGCGCAGTCTTTGGTGATTGCCAGCGGTGGCCTGTCTATTCCCAAGATTGGCGCAACACCGTTTGGTTACCAGCTCGCGCAGCAATTCGACATTCCCATGACCAAACTCAAACCGGGGTTGGTGCCATTGAGTTTTCATCCGGATGATTGGGCGCCTTATGTTGATCTGGCCGGAATTTCCGTGGATGCGGTGGTAAGTTATGGCGAACAAGTTTTTCGCGAAAATCTCCTTTTTACCCATCGCGGCCTCAGTGGCCCCGCCATTTTGCAAGTCTCATCTTATTGGGAGCCGGGCCAGCCGCTGCACATTAATTTGCTGCCGGATCATGACACGCTGCAATTGTTCGCGCAGCAGCGAGACAGCCGCATGCTGCTAAACAATTTTTTTGCACAATATTTGCCCAAGCGATTTATTGAAACATGGTGCGCCCAGTTGGCCGGAGATTATCTTTCAAGTAATGAGCCAATTAACCGATATTCGGATAAGGAAATCGCAGCGCTTGCCGCCAAACTGCATGATTGGCAAATTACGCCTAGCGGCACATTGGGCTATTCCAAGGCAGAAGTTACCTGCGGTGGTGTTGACACCCATGCCTTGTCGTCTAAAACCATGGAAGCCAATACGGTGAGCGGTCTGTATTTTATCGGTGAGGTGGTTGATGTAACAGGTCAACTGGGCGGCTACAACTTTCAGTGGGCATGGTCATCCGGTTATGCTGCCGGGCAATATTGTTGATCTTTTCTCAGTTAGTCAGATTAAATTTACGATACAAAATATTCTATGGCAAGGAGAACCAAGTGTTTCATAAAATAAAACCGTCTATGGCATTCGCATTATCTGGCTTATTACTTTCGGGCCCTGTTATTGCTGCAAAAGATATAGTCGATAACCAAACCTGGGGCACTGCAACGGCGGTTGGTAGCCTGGAGCCTTTCAATCCAGCACTAAAGAATTTTAAATACTGGGCAGAATTTCAAGGGCGATTTGGCGATGACACATCACGCTTTTCTCAGGCTATCATTCGCCCCGGGATAGGATATGCACTTAACAACACCACTAGCGTCTGGGTGGGTTATGCATTGGTTCCCACTGCACAACCATTTTCCAAAACGACATTTAATGAGCGGCGATTCTGGCAACAATTATTGTGGAGCGATAATTTTACGTTCGGATCAGTCAGCAGTCGAAGTCGCTTGGAAGAACGTTTAGCGCCTCAATTGGGGGATGATACCGCCATGCGTTTTCGGCAAATGTTTAAAATATCGGTGCCTCTGACTGCTGCTCCGGCTTACAGCGTAGTGGCTAGCGATGAGTATTTTTTAAATCTCAACAATAACGATTGGGGACCGCGTAGAGGCTTCGATCAAAATAGAGCGTTCGTAGGGTTGGGCTATAATTTCAGTAAAGAAATCAAATCTGAAATCGGCTATATGAACCAATATATCAACAGGCCACTCACTCCAATAAATAGGAATGATCATATTTTATCGATTAATTTTTATTTCAATTATTAACCTGCGCAGCCGTACCCAGTTCTGTTGGCTTTTGTTGTGCCCATTCTTTTTGAGAAAGGACACCCAATCATTCAGATCAGAATGGCAGTTGTAGACTTGGATTGGAATTCAGCAGCACGCGGCGAAAATCTTGCTGAATTCTTGTTAATGCTTCCTCATTATCTGCTTCAAAGCGTAATACGATCACAGGCGTCGTATTACTGGCTCGTATCAAGCCAAAGCCGTCGGCATATTCAACGCGCAGTCCATCTATGGTGATAATGTCTTGCACATCGGTAAATTTTGCCTCTTTCTGCAGCTGTGTAATCAGCGCGTAGTTCTCGCCCTCTTTTAGCTTAATTTGCAGTTCCGGTGTGTTAATTGAATTGGGCAGGCCATTCAGCACGCCATTTGCATCTGACTGTTTGCTCACGCATTCGAGCAAACGGGCGCCCGCGTACAGACCGTCATCGAAGCCATACCATCGTTCCTTGAAGAATACATGGCCACTCATTTCACCTGCCAGCAATGCGCCGCATTCCTTCATTTTTGCCTTGATAAAGGAATGGCCGGTTTTCCAGAGTGTAGGCTTCCCACCATGTTGTGTGATCCAGCCAAACAGCTTACGCGTGGATTTAACGTCAAAGATAATTTCTGCACCAGGATTGCGAGCCAGTACATCGGCGGCGAACAGCATTAACTGCCTGTCGGGGAAAATGATGTTGCCATTTTTAGTGACGACGCCCAAGCGGTCGCCATCACCATCGAAGGCCAAGCCCAGTTCACTATCATTGCTGGCGAGTGCATGGATCAGGTCTTGCAGGTTTTCGGGTTGTGAAGGATCAGGATGAGGGTTAGGAAAGTTGCCATCCAC
>CAIRGS010000209.1 GCA_903878125.1 uncultured Nitrosomonadales bacterium
AAACCACGTGCCTCTATGGTTTCTTGGACAGTTTTAGATGTGTCAATCACATCTAAGTTATTTGTGACACTGTTTCCCTCCGTAGCGCCAAGTGTTGAATCTGAATTGACATCAAATCTCATCGTGGCTGTGCTTGAGCAACTGACTGTCGGCGCATAAGTTATTTTGTCTGAAGCCGCTCCAGAGGCCAAATCCCAATCTGTGGCGGTCGCCGACAACTTTATAGATTGATACTGAAAATTATTCCCTGGTGTATGGCTGTTACCCGGTCCTGCCCAATTGCAGATCATTCCCTTGAGATTGGTCGACCCAGTGGTTGTGTCTGTCATGGCACCGGAAAATCCAAAAAAAGCTTTCGCACTCAACTCCTCAGTTGTGCTATCTCTTGACACGACCATTGCGAACATTCTTGACTTGTCATCCCCTGTACCAGCCTGCCAAGCATACTTATAGTTACCTACCAGCGTAGATGGATCGTAGGTGGCAGCATATCGGTTAAAGCCAGACCCCTCCTGGGTCCAACCTTTAACGCTGGCGGTTTCAATGACAGATGGATCAATTTCGTTATCCGTGGTCAAAGCCACATAGCTAGAGAATGTGCTTGTGACATTGTCTCGGGTACCAGCCACACAAACATTAGACGATCGAGCAGATAGCCTTGTCTCAGTAGAGCTGACCTTGATGTACCTGACTGAACCCACGCTGGTTTTAACACCACTTGCACCGCCATTGGCTTGGGTACAAGACTCACCTCCTGTTGAAGCAAATGTTAAGCGTCCCGTGTAATTTGTTGAAGTGCCATCATGCACCATTTGAATCACAATCTTTTTATTCTTGCTAGAACCTGTCGCTAAGGCAATGTATGTGTATGTATATACGCCGGATGCGTTGCTGACAGTGGCAGACGACACCGATCCCGTTGTTGCGGTTGGTAACAACGCTTGGTATAAGGTATCCATTCCTGTCGTTACATCCACAGTTGCACCAGAGGCTGGCAGTCCGCCTGCGGCAATGGCCAAGGCCCTCATTCTTGCTGACAGCATCATTGACCCATTAATTCGCTGCTTTATCGGATTAACTAAAGCATCCAACTGTGCGGCAGAACATGGTCTGCCAGTTGTCTGATTTCCATTGCGAGACAGCCAAATACCAACGTCACCAGATGGAAGGTTGCCCGACTGTCCAGTGCCTGATGTCCAGTTATCGTGCGCTGCATATGACACCTGTGGGCCAAAGCAATCTGCCCTGGTGTAAGACTTAAAGAATGATTCAAAACCCATATTTGCAATGGTGGGGGTCTTGGTTCCTGCCGCAATTTCAGAGATATAAGCAGCGATTAAGCGGCCTTCAGGGATTTTAGTGGGCGCTGCTATGGCTTGTCCAAATGGCAAGGCAGCTTGCAGTGTGCGTAAAAATTGCGCTCCATTACGTTCACTGATTGACCTAGTCAGGGCATCAAACCAATACGTGAATTTTCGATGCGGCGGCATGTCTGCCGACGCTGTGATCGTAGTTGAGCTGGAATCTGCAACTGCAGTGGGTGAGCTGCCTGATATTCCTTCAGGGTAGCTTGCAGTGATTGATGTTGAGGAAGTTGATGCGGTTGAACTTGAAGAGCCGCCGCCACATGCACCAAGTAGCAGTACCAGGGACCCAATAATTATTTGTAGTACGAATTTCATGGCAACTCCTTTACTTTTTTCATAGTAAACATTTTTTATTTTTTATTCAAGTCTACACAAAATACTTAATGGAAATCATTTATTTAATGAATAATTATTTTCTTTGGTTTATTCTTTTTTAATAATTAATTTTTTCAACTTATTTAATCTTCATGGATCTTGGCATAAGCCCTGATCTCGACCGTACCGTTGCTGTACGCTGTGATCCTCGAATTGCTCTACCCCCTACAAATACCTGTCGATTCAACCCGACACTTTGAGGCCAGGGGATGACCAAGAACAATTCTCGCTGGCCGTGTGACGCAGTAATTCCCCATCAACACTTTGAACTTCTGGCTTCTGATGTTGACGGTCAAGACCGTAGTCTTCTTGTTTGTGCCCTTAGTCGTGCTCTGTCCACCGGTCACCAAGCGTCGACCGGATGCATCCTGTGATGCATTGCCGAACTGACGAACAACAGCTGCGTCGAGAGATATTCGACTGGATGCTCTCTGACCAGAACAAGAAAAAAGCAACGCCGATGCCTTCAT
>CAIRGS010000210.1 GCA_903878125.1 uncultured Nitrosomonadales bacterium
CAAAATCTAACTGGATGCTTCACAAATTTTTGGAGCGCACTCCAATTCTCTCAATGCTCAACTTGCCTGATGCAAGCTGAGGAATTTGAAATACTGATTTAATACCCAAGTATTTTAAGGACATAGCCAAGCTGGTTTGCAAAATGAACCTTTATATTTTGCAGGGTACTAAGAATGCAGTGTTATACTTTATTCGCTTTTTTGTTGTTAACTATTAAATGAGGTGGTCCCATGAAACGTTTTCTATTGTTGTTAACTCTTACCCTGGCTAGTTTCTCCATGCTAACCGTAACCGCTGAGGCTAAGCGCATGGGCGGGGGTGGCAGCATTGGTCAGCAACGTACCATGAGTCCGCAAGCGTCCAAGGCACCTGCTGCAGCACCTGCCCCGGCAGCGCCTGCGGCAGGTAATAAATGGCTTGGCCCCTTGGCCGGTTTGGCAATAGGTGCAGGCTTGGGCGCAATGTTTGCCGGTGGTATGGGCGGTTTGGGTGGCGCAATGGGCGGAATTCTGATGGCGCTTCTGGCCGCAGGTTTGGTGATGTTCCTGGTTTCCCGGTTTCGCAAGTCGCAGACGCAGCAACCCGCCATGCAGTATGCCGGTAGCGGCAGATCATCCTACCAGCCGGAATTGAAGCAGCAGCCATTTGCAGGCGGCAGCACTGCAACCGATGTCCCTTTAGCCAATGGCAGTAGCAACATTCCGGCAGATTTCCCGACTGAAGCTTTTCTGCGTAGCGCCAAGACTTCATTTATCCGTCTGCAGGCCGCAAATGACCGTAAGGATCTCAATGACATTCGTGAATACACTACGCCGGAAATGTTCGCTGAAATTTCCTTGCAGCTGCAGGAACGCGGCGATGCACCGCAAAAAACAGATGTGCTGACAATCAACACTCAGATTGTCGAAGTAGTCAATGAAGGTGACCATGCCATAGCCAGTGTGCGCATGAGCGGCCAATTGAGCGAGAATAATGGCACGCCGGAGAGTTTCGATGAAATTTGGCATGTGCAGAAAAACCTGCGCGATGAAAAGGCAGTCTGGTTGCTATCCGGGATTCAGCAAGTAGCGTAAACATGCCGTTTCAGCCGACCGCTTCAGCCTTTAATCACTTGCTTGCTCAAAGTGGCTGGGCGTTGCAGCGGTTGGCAGTCCATGCAGGCAAAACGGCGCGCTTTACTATCGCGCCGTTTACTTTTGCCTACACTATTCAAAACGATGGCACGCTCTGCGCATTAGCTGCCGATGCAAGTGCCGATGCAAGCTGCACCATTCCGCCTTCATTGCTGCCGCGTCTTGCAGTGCATGATGAAGCAGCTTTCGCGCAAATTGAAAGTTGTGGTGAACCCGCGCTACTCGCTGAAATTTTTTATCTCAGTCGTCATCTGCACTGGGATGCAGCAGAAGACTTAAGCCGGGTGACTGGCGATATCGCTGCTGAACGTATCGTGCAATATGCTAAGGCTGGCCAGCAATATATACAGGATGGTGCGCTCAACCTGTCGCAAGCGCTGGCAGAATACTGGACCGAAGAATCCCCGCTGCTGGCCAAATCCGCTCATATTGCGCATTTTGTGCAACAGGTGGATAAGCTGCGCGACGATGTAGCGCGACTGGAGCAACGCATCAATCGATTGTCTAATCCCTGAAAATTCCTGCCGGTCTTTATAATTCGTGAAATTTTCATGCGCCTGTTACGCCTGCTAAAAATAATTTTTGTTGTACTACGATTCGGTTTGGACGAATTTCTGCTTGCGCATTCACGCACGCGCTGGCTGCTGGTACCAATCAACTGGCTGCTATTCGCACGTGACACCTCTGCGCCGCGTGCAGTGAGATTGCGCCATGCATTGGAAAGCCTGGGCCCGATCTTCGTAAAATTCGGGCAAATGCTGTCCACCCGCCGCGACCTGATTCCTGTCGACATTGCTGATGAGCTCGCCAAACTGCAAGACCAGGTGCCGCCCTTTCCTTCTGCACAAGCTGTGGTTTTGCTGGAGGCTGCCTACAATAAAAAACTCAATGAAGTATTTTACAGCTTCGAGGAAACACCCATTGCCAGTGCCTCGGTGGCTCAAGTACATTTCGCCGTGCTGCCGAATGGACGCGAAGTCGCAATAAAAATCCTGCGTCCCGGCATCGCACGCGTTATCGCGCACGACATCGCACTGCTTGATATCTGCGCGAGTTTAATTGAATGCTGGTGGGAAGACGGCAGGCGGCTCAAGCCGCGTAAAGTGGTAGAGGAATTCGAGAAGCATCTGCGCAACGAACTCGACCTGATGCGTGAAGCTTCCAGCGGCAGCCAATTGAAACGCAACTTTGCCGATTCCCAATTGTTGCTGGTCCCGGAAATTTATTGGGATTGGTGCACGGATGAAGTAATGGTGATGGAACGTATGTATGGCCTCCCCGTCAATCGCGTGGAGGCGCTACGTGCGGCCGGCATCGACCTGCCCACGCTGGCGGCCAATGGCGTGGAAATTTTCTATACTCAGGTTTTTCGCGATGGCTTTTTCCATGCTGACATGCACCCCGGTAATGTTCAGGTGGCAGTGGATGGCCGCTACATCGCACTGGATTTCGGCATCATGGGCACCCTCACGGATTCCGACAAACACTATCTCGCACAGAACTTCATTGCCTTCTTTCGGCGCGACTATAAACGCGTAGCGGAAGTACACATAGAATCCGGCTGGGCGCCTGCGGATACCCGTGTAGATGAGCTGGAGGCAGCCATCCGAGCCGTGTGTGAGCCAATCTTTGATCGGCCCTTGCGTGAAGTTTCTTTCGGACGTGTCTTGCTGCGCCTGTTTCAGACTTCACGCCAATTCGGCATTGAAGTCCAGCCACAGCTCGTGCTGCTGCAAAAAACTTTGCTTAATATCGAGGGGCTAGGCCTGCAACTCGATCCCGAACTGGATTTGTGGAAGACTGCCAAGCCCTGGCTGGAACGCTGGATGAGCGAGCAAATTGGGTGGCGCGGTTTTCTTAATGCACTAAAAATAGAGGCGCCACACTACGCTATTCTGTTGCCGCAACTACCGCGTCTGCTGCACCAGACCCTGAATGAAAAACCCGGATTGCAAATTGCAAGCGTATTGCGCGAATTAGTGGCCCAACAAAAACAAATAAACCAGCTTGTTACATTAGTCGCTTTAATTTTATTCGGATTTATTGTTTTGTATTTTATACGCGGTTAGGTCACCCGCACTCGCTCAATTGTGTCACGCTTCTTTGTGATATCCCGCCACACGCTCTACTTCATTCCTCGAGCCAAGAATCACAGGTACCCGTTGGTGCAAGCCTGTTGGCTTGAGCTCCATGATACGTCCACGACCCGTGGAGCATACCCCTCCTGCTTGTTCCACGATGAAAGACATTGGATTTGCTTCATAGAGTAAACGCAGTTTTCCTGCTTTGCCTACTTCCTTGTTGTCGAATGGATACATAAAGATGCCGCCGCGAATCAGAATGCGATGCACTTCCGCAACCATCGAAGCCACCCAGCGCATATTGAAGTTTTTTTCACGTCCTCCTGGCGTCTTACCCTTTACGCATTCATCCACATAACGTTGCACCGGGGCTTCCCAGAAACGCTGGTTGGACATGTTGATGGCGAACTCCTGGGTATCGGCCGGAATGGTCATATTCGGATGAGTCAGCATGAACTCCCCAATGTCATTATCCAGTGTGAAGCCATTTACGCCATGTCCGGTAGTGAGCACCAATATTGTGGAGGGGCCATATAGTGCATAGCCAGCGCAGACCTGCTGGGTGCCTGGTTGCAAGAAATCCTCTGCAGTAGGGTTTGTCACGCCGTCGGGGCAGCGTAGAATCGAGAAAATCGTGCCAACGGAAATATTTACGTCAATGTTGGACGAGCCATCCAGCGGATCAAATGTCAGCAAGTACTTACCTTTTGGATATTGCGCAGGAATGGGATAGATGTCATCCATTTCTTCAGATGCCATAGCTGCAAGATGGCCGTTCCATTGGTTTGCCTCGATGAAAATGTCATTGGTGATTACATCCAGCTTCTTCTGCGTTTCACCTTGAATATTTTCGCTACCTGCACTTCCCAGCACACCAGTCAACGCACCTTTGTTGACACTATGGGCAATTTGTTTTCAGGCCATAATG
>CAIRGS010000211.1 GCA_903878125.1 uncultured Nitrosomonadales bacterium
CGCAGGAGTCTGTCACGCGGGAAGAAGCCTTGTCGGCCGAGATGCAAATAAAGGGCTGGAGCCACAAGAAGAAAGAAGCCATGATGCGCGGCGATTGGACGGAAGTTTCTTGCTTGGAGAAAAGTAAATCCGCTCATCCTTCGACAGGCTCAGGACGAGCGGGGCTGGGGCTGCCCTGTTTCTTGCCAACGCCTTTTGACCTGCAGGCGAATATCATACTCAGGACGAACGGATTTACTGCTCCTGCGGGAGGTTGAAAGTTGATTACCCATTTTATTTTACATAGAGCCATTTGAATATTTGAGGACTGCGAAAGCCATGTTCAAACTCGCCTTCCGCAACATCTTCCGTAATCGTCTGCGCACTGCGCTGACTCTGGCAGCTATCATCACCGGGGTGGTCGCCATTATCATCAGCGGCGGCTTTGTCGAGGATGTGTTTGTACAGTTGCGCGAGTCGACCATACACTCGCGCATTGGGCATATGCAGATTTTGAGGAGCGGCTATCTCGAGTATGGTCGCCGTGATCCATCGAAATATATGATCACGCAGCCGAATGAGGTGGCGGACGCAGTTCAGTCCATTGCGCATGTGCAGGCCATAATGACCCGCGTGAATTTTTCCGGGTTAGCCAACAACGGCCGCGCCGATTTGCCCATCATCGGTGAAGGCATTGAACCGGGAAAAGAGGCGCAATTAGGAACCGCTACAACTCTCGTTGCCGGTCGACCGTTGCGGGACGGGGACGCATTTGGTGCGGTTATCGGAGAGGGTGTCGCCGCAGCCCTGCACTTGCGCCCCGGCAGTTTCGTGACGTTGATGGTGAATACACCTGAAGGCGCGCTGAATACGTTCGAGTATGAAGTCGTAGGCGTCTTCCGCACATTTTCCAAGGAGTATGACGATCGAGCCGTACGTATTCCGTTGTCAGCCGCACAGGAATTGCTGTTTACCCAGTCGGTACATAGCGCGGTCGTGTTGCTGGATGATACCTCCGCAACTGACGCAGTGACAGCGATGATCAGAACCAGGCTGGAGCCGCTCGGCTATGTTGTAAAACCCTGGCATGAGTTGGCCGATTTTTATCAAAAGACTGAAGCGCTTTACCGGCGTCAATTTGGGGCGCTGCAGGCCATTATTCTTGTCATGCTGGTTTTAAGCGTGGCCAGCACCATCAATATGGTGATCTACGAGCGCACTGGCGAGTTTGGAACTTTACTTGCTCTGGGGCAGCGCCGGCGTCAAATCTTCAAACTCGTACTGCTTGAAAACGCGCTGCTGGGTTTGCTCGGTAGCCTGCTCGGCGTGGTTGTTGGGGCTGTGCTTGCAAGCATAATATCGGGCATCGGTATTTCCATGCCGCCGCCGCCTGGCTCGAATGTTGGTTATACCGCTACGATTTTACTGGTGCCATGGGTGCTGGTGGCAGCGGCTCTGATTGGCGCGCTGGCGGCGACTGTGGCTGCCATACTTCCGGCTCGTCGCGCCTCACGCCTATCGGTAGTTGACGCATTGCGCCATAATATTTAAGGGAAGGTTCTGCAATACCATATCAGCGACTGAGCTTCTTCAGATAATCCTTGGTGAATATTTTATCCGACAAGTCGCGTATAACCATGTCACGGTATTCAAGTACCGAACGACGATTTTGGTGCAGACCATCTTCTATTACTAGCCGGGCCGGTCGCGTTTCTCCGCCCAAGGCACGAAATTCCTGGTAGTAGCCGGTTTTCAGCAGACGACCCGAGAGCGCATAGAATTCTGCTTTAAAAGGACGACTGTTTTTTTCGTTTATCCAGTAAAGAACTTTGCGATAAGTGACCCCGTTATCGACTGCATCCAGTTGCAGAACGTGATAGGACACGCCGTCTATTTTCTCTGTGCGCAAGAGCTTGGGTGTGTAATCACCCGCGAAATTGGCGCGGGCCAAGTCGCCATTCGCAACCTGGCCAGTCAGTTTCTGCGAAAGCGGCAAGCGAATGGGTTGTGACAGATTGGGCAGGAAAGCCCATAGGTCACGATCCCGCATCAGCAAAATCTGACCGCGATCCACCGCAGGGGCGGTCGTTTGTACCAGAGTCTGGTTGTTGCCTTTGGTGAGTATCCGGTAAACACGTATATCCTCATTGGCGTCGGGCTCGGTTGTCGTGATGGTCACATCAACCTGAAATCCCTCGTCAGGAAAGCGAATACGATCTGCACGCGATAGAATTTCACGTGCAAAATTGTCGCTGCCTGTATTGTCCGCCGCCAGCGTCACTGTGCAAATCGACAAAAGAACCGTGACCAGAAAAACGGTCCAGAAAGCTTTTAGCCGATGGCGCTTAACGTGAACGTTGCACAGAGACATGGTTTGCGGATAGGGATAAAATGAAATCATGGTAATAAGTAATGTTCTGTCAATCCAAACCGGATTATTAAAGAATTCAGAATATCATACGATAAAGCTTAGGGCGCCTCTAAAAATTTAAGTTTCTAGACAAGACAAGGCACGAGTAAAAAATTTGAGCGCGACATATAGTTAATATGTAAGCGATAATTTTTTTCGAGTAACGCCGTATTGTGACGAAAATTGGATTTTTAGAGGTGTCCTTTAAAGAG
>CAIRGS010000212.1 GCA_903878125.1 uncultured Nitrosomonadales bacterium
CGCAAAACATATAGTAAAACGAGTGGGGAAAGTCTTGACAACACAGTTGTCGTGGTCAAATTTTGGTAAACCCCCCATCGTAGCTAGAGACTTACCTCAATCAGACAAATGCACTATTGATACGCAAATGGAATGACATATTTTTTATTCAAGTACGATTGCTCCCCGCCACCATCTTGTATTCAAACAAACGACATTCAATTGCGCCGTTGAACAGCAGGGTGCGGCGTGAAACGGACAGGCGGATGAACTTCGGCATGCGTAAATCGGAAGTAAACAGATAGGCATTCCAGCCGCCGAATTTTTTCTTCAGCACGTCGCCCAGCTTTGGGTATAACTCTTGCAGCTCTTCCAAGTCGCCCATGCGCTCGCCATAAGGCAGGTTCGCTACCAGCACGCCATGGTCGGCAGGTGCGGAAATCTCCAGCACGTTTGCTTGATTGAGCGTCACCGCTCCACGTAAACCTGCGTTTTCCAGATTGAGGTGTGCGGCTTTAAGTTCGTCACCATATAAATCACTGCCGAAAATCGGCAATGCGCTAACTGGCTTTTGTGCCGCTTGCGCTTTGCTGCGCATGTCGCTCCAAGCGGCGGCGTCGAAATTTTTCAGTTTCTCGAAGGCAAAACTGCGACTGATGCCAGGGGCGATGTTAAGCGACATCAGTGCCGCTTCAATCAGGAAGGTGCCACTGCCGCACATCGGGTCAAGCAGCGGCACGCCGGGCTGCCAACCCGCCAGCAGTAAAATGCCCGCAGCCAGATTTTCGCGCAGGGGCGCAACGTTGGTGTACTGGCGCACACCGCGTTTGAACAGCGCATCGCCGGACGTATCTACATACAGCGTCATGCGGCTGGCCTCAAGGAAGGCATGGATGCGGATATCCGGCGTATGAGTATCCACGCTGGGACGGTCGCCGGTGAGCGCGCGGAATTTATCGCACACGGCATCCTTGATTTTCAGTGTGGCGAAATCCAGACTTTTCAAGGGGCATTTAATTGCCGTCATGTTGACGCGGATGGTGTGCGAGGTGTCAAACCAATCGTTCCACGGCAGCGCATAGGCGGTATCGAAAATGTCCTGCTCGTTGCGATAATGGGCTATCGCCACGCGCCACAGCACGCGACTGGCAATGCGGCTGTGTAGATTGACACGATAGCTCAACAATAAAGGGCCGGTGAAATGCACGCCGCCATCGGTGGTGCGTACTTCTTGCGCGCCGAGAGCATCCAGTTCATTGGCCAGCATTGTTTCCAAGCCGCGCGGACAGGGTGAAAAAAAAGTTTCGAGCATATAGTTATACAGGTTTGACGATTACAAGAATGATGATGGCAATCATAAGCAGCACTGGAAATTCATTGAACCAGCGGTAGAAAACGTGGCTGCGCGTATTGTGATCGGTTTTGAAGTCGTGCAGCAGCTTGCCGCAATAGACGTGGTAGGCGATCAACACTAACACCAGCGTGAATTTGATGTGCATCCACCCGCCGGTTACGCCATAACCAAGCCACATCCATAATCCAAAAATGGCAGTCAGCACGCCACCCGGCGTCATGATGCCGTAGAACAATTTGCGCTCCATGATTTTGAACCGCTCGATGCTGGTTTTATCTTCGCTCATGGCGTGATACACGAACAGGCGCGGCAGATAGAACAAACCAGCAAACCAGGTCACCATAAAAATCACATGCAGTGCTTTAATCCATAACATAATTTATTTATTTTAAGGGTGCGTGTATACGCGAATTCAAGTTAGAAGTGCAACAGCCAGTGGTTGCCTGGTGTAGCGTAATTCCACCCCGGTCATAGCACTTGTCCCATGAAATTGTGACGCACAATTTCTTTCAACTGTTCCAGACGGCCATGGAAAAAATGTACCGCCCCCGGTAATACTACGATGGGCAGGAGTTGCGGGCGCGCCCACTCCATCACGTCCGCCAACGACACAACTTCATCCAGCTCACCATGCACCAACAGCGTGTTGTGCAGCACCGGCGGCATCGGATAACGCGTCACTGCCGGCGCGATCAGCACCAGTTGTTGCGGGGGCAATTGCTGCGCCGCGCGCGCCTGCACATAACCACCGAAAGAAAAACCCGATAGGATCAGCGGCAGATCGCCATATTCGCTCAACGCATAGCGCGTTACGGTGAGTGCATCTTCCACCTCGCCATTGCCGTCATCAAACTCGCCGCTGCTGGCGCCGACGCCCCGAAAATTGAAGCGCAACGCGGCGAATCCCAGTTCGGCAAAAGTCCTGGCCAGTGTGGTAACTATCTTGTTTTCCATCGTCCCGCCCATAGTCGGCAGCGGATGTGCTATCACCGCGATAGCACGCGGTGCACCATCAGGCATATGCACCACAACTTCCAGCTTGCCCGCCGGGCCGAGGATAGAAACCTTTTCTATGGCGGGCATTAAATTTTGAGGCGTTCCACCACACGTCCATGCTGCAAGTGTTCAACGATGATTTCGTCGAGGTCGCTCTCGTCCACATAGGTGTACCACACTCCTTCAGGATATATCACCAATACAGGTCCTTCATCACAACGATTCATGCAACCTGCCGAGTTGATGCGGATACGATTTGCTTCATTGGATAGCCCGAGCGCCTGGACTTTATCTTTAACGTAGTCGCGCATCCATTGCGCATTAATATTATTGCAGCACTCCGCGCCTTCTTCGCGCTGGTTGGTGCAAAAGAAAACATGCTTTTGATAGTGGCTCATTCAGGACCTCACAAGAAAAAAACGGTAATTATACAGCCTCACTGCTATGAGCTTTTGGCGCGCCAAAGATAGCCGAGCATGAGAAACGGAAACACTAATGCAATCGTTTGCGACAAACCATTGTAGTTGAGCAGGTGGCCGTAATTCCACTGGTACAGGCGCATGGCTGCAGAAGGCTCACCGCTATCCAAGATCCAGTGCGCCAACACCCAATATCCCAGCGCGACCAGTGCAGCACATTTCGACAACTGCGTGCGAGATAATCGGCTGGCAGCGATCACTAGCAGCACGCCTGCAAAATTGCCAAGCATGGCCTCACCGTTTAGCCACAACAGCAATGCCCATGATTTGAGTAATAGGGCTGCTGCGGTGAACTTGGCCACTGCCACCGCACACAATACCAGCAACAGCGTGCTTGCTGCCTGGCGGCGTATGCGCAGCAAGGTTAGCAGCAGCATTCCCAGCATCAGCATATTGAGCAGTACCGCCATGCTTTCCATCCAATTAAACGGTACCGGCTGCACCACGACGAAAGGTGCCCGTGCCACTTCGCTAATGAATACATTGCCCAGCATGGGCAGCGAAGGATTGACTTGCGCGAACATCCACAGCGCCACCAACGCCAAGCCGAAATCCACTCCTCTTCCGCCATGAAATAAACGCATGCGCCAATGCGTCAGGTGCAGAGCAAACCATTCACGTGGCGCAATGCCGACTGCCAAAACCGCACCCGCCAGCGCGCCGCTACCGTTGGCAAGTAAATCGAGACTGGAACTAATACGTACAGGCAAATACATTTGCGCGTATTCCATCATGGCGGAAAGTAATGCTCCGCCCAAGGTGGCCAACAGTAAAGTCCCGCTTACGTTAAAGCGTGCGCGTAGCGCCAGCCCAAGCAACAGCCCAAACGGCAGATAACCGAGCAGATTAACGGCGGCATCGAACCACGTGTATTGCAGCCATAACGGCAAAGCCAACACCGCAGAAAATTCCAACCCCTGCTCCTGCCAGCCTGAAAACGGCGATAAGCTGGCATACATGATGAACAGTGCATAACCTGCGGCAAGGTAAGTGCGCAGACGCGCGCGAGAAGAAGCGATGATGGCTTCTTTCATAGCTGGCGCGCGCTACGAGCAGCGCGATCAAGAAAGAAATCATAAAACGGGGCGATGAAACGGTAGCTGGTCTTTAACGACATTGCGTTAATGCAATACGCGCGGGACACTCAATACGAACTGGGGAATGGGTGCGTCAAATTCAGTGCCGTCCTCCGCTACCATCTGGTAGCTGCCAGACATAGTGCCCACCTGTGTGGCGAGCACCGTACCGCTGGTATATTCGAAACTCTGGTTTGGCTTGAGAACCGGTTGCTCACCCACGACTCCCTGACCGCGCACTTCCTGCACATATTGATTGGCATCGGTAATAATCCAATGACGGCTGATCAGCTTGACAGTGGTATCGCCTTCATTGGTTATGGTAATGGTATAAGCAAACACGAAGCGATTATCGGCCTCATCCGATTGCTCGGCCAAATAATTTACTTCAGTGGTGATTTTAATTCTGTATTTATTGTCATTTTCCATCGTGACATTACACATCATTTTGTTCAGTATGACAAGGCTTTGGCTGGCATTGAGGGTGGCTAGCAACTATAATTGCACTCTTGCTTAATTTTTGGTCTTTTCTGGGCTATGCAATTATTCGCCTTCGGCATTAACCATCAGACCGCGCCGCTTGCTGTGCGTGAGCAGATTGCGTTCAGTGTCGATGCAATGGAGCCAGCCCTACGCGACTTGGTCGGGCAGGGCGCGGCCAAGGAAGCGACCATACTTTCTACCTGCAACCGCACCGAGGTGTATTGCAGTACGCACAAGCCGGAGCAGATCATTAACTGGCTGGCCAGTTATCATGAATTACAGCCGCGTGAAATTGAGCCGTATCTCTATACTCTGCCGAATGAGTTAGCGGTGAAGCACGCTTTTCGTGTCGCCAGCGGGCTGGATTCGATGGTGCTGGGTGAACCGCAAATCCTGGGCCAAATGAAACAGGCGGTGCGTTATGCGGAACAGGCTGGCACGCTGGGCTTTCTACTCCATAAGTTATTCCAGCGCACCTTTTCGGTGGCCAAGGATGTGCGCACCCAGACTGAAATTGGATCAAATTTAATTTCCATGGCGGCGGCGGCGGTAAAGCTGGCCGAACGTATTTTCCCCAGCATTGCCGAACAAAGTGTATTGCTCATCGGCGCGGGGGAGATGATCGAATTAAATGCCGTGCATTTCGCAGCTAAATTGCCTAAGCACATTACCGTTGCAAACCGGACCCTGGAGCGTGCCCAAGTGTTGGCGCGGCGCATTGGCGGACACGCCATCACGTTGAGTGAATTGCCGGAACAACTGGCGCAGCACGATATCATCGTGACCAGTACCGCCAGCCCGCTGCCGATACTGGGCAAGGGCATGGTCGAACGCGCGCTTAAAGCACGCAAGCACCGCCCTCTTTTCATTGTCGATCTCGCCGTACCGCGCGATGTTGAAGCCGAAGTGGCCAGCTTGGATGATGTATTCCTGTATACCGTTGATGATTTGTCCGAAGTTGTGCGCGATGGCTTGGATGCACGTCAGGGTGCAGTGAAAGAAGCTGAAGTGATCATAAATTCTGGTGTGGTGGATTTCATTCACTGGATGGAGTCACGTGAGGTTGTGCCCACTATCCGGGCGTTGCGCGATCATGCTGAACGCCAACGTCGGCACGAGATGGAAAAAGCCTTGCGCCTGCTGACCAAAGGCGAAGAGCCGGAAAAAGTACTGGAATCTTTGAGCAATGCGCTTACCAATAAATTTTTGCACGCACCAACCCATGCGCTGAATCATTTACAAGCCGAAGAGCGCGACGCTTTCCTTGAAATGGTGCACCGTATTTATCACATGCGCGCCCCCGAATGAAACCTAGCATTGCCACTAAACTCGCCCAATTGAGCGAGCGTCTGGACGAAGTCCGCCGTCTATTAAGCAGCGAAAATGCCACTAGCGATATGGAAAACTACCTCAAGCTCAACCGCGAACGCGCGGAGCTGGATCCGGTGGTGGAGCTGTACCATGCCCATCAAGCCTGCGCTGACGATATTGCAACCGCACTGGAAATGGCGGATGACCCGGAAATGCGCGAGTTCGCCGCGGCTGAGGTAAAGCAAGGACGCGAAAGGCTGGAGCAGATCGAGGTTGATTTGCAGAAGCAGCTGCTGCCTAAGGATCCCAATGACGACCGCAATGTATTTCTGGAAATCCGTGCGGGCACTGGCGGCGACGAGGCAGCATTATTTTCCGGTGACCTGTTTCGCATGTATGCGCGTTTTGCCGAACGTAACCGCTGGCAGGTTGAAGTCATTTCCGAAAGTTGCGGCGAAAAAGGCGGCTTCAAGGAAATCATCGCACGCATAGTCGGGCAGGGTGCCTATTCGGTGCTGAAGTTTGAGTCTGGCGCACATAGAGTGCAGCGCGTGCCCACCACTGAAACGCAAGGCCGAATTCACACGTCGGCCTGCACCGTGGCAGTGCTGCCGGAAGCAGATGAAGTCAGCGACGTGGTGTTGAATCCTGCCGATTTGCGCATCGACACCTTCCGCGCTTCGGGTGCGGGCGGCCAGCATATCAATAAAACCGATTCGGCCGTACGCGTAACACACCTGCCTACGGGTACCGTGGTGGAATGCCAGGATGGCCGTTCGCAGCACAAAAACAAGGCCCAGGCGCTGGCGGTACTGGCCGCACGGATCAAGGACAAAGAGGAGCGTACCGCTCACGCCAAGCAGGCCGCCGAGCGCAAGTCGCTGGTAGGAAGCGGTGATCGCTCGGAACGCATACGCACTTACAATTTCCCGCAGGGCCGTATCACCGACCATCGCATTAACCTCACGCTGTACAAGATGGATCACATTATGGATGGCGACATCAGCGAGATGTGCAACGCATTGATGGCGGAATATCAGGCAGAACAGCTGGCAGCACTGGCGAATGAAGGCAACAACTGAACTTGCTGCGCACCCTACAAGAAATTCTGCTGCAGGATGCAGCGCGTCTGACCGAGGCGCTGGCAATAAACCCCAGCAGCGCACGCATCGAAATACAGTGTTTGTTGCAACACGTGTTAAATGTTCCGCGCGCCTGGTTACTGGCGCACTCCGAGTACTATCCGAACGAATCCGAGCAAACCCGTTACCATGAAATGTTGCAGCGCCGCCTTCGGAGTGAGCCCGTTGCCTATCTGCTAGGTGAACGCGAATTCTTCGGGCTAATGTTCAAGGTGACGCCCGCTACGCTTATTCCCCGTCCAGAAACTGAATTGCTGGTTGAACTGGTCTTGTCACGTATCTCGCCGCACGGTTTATGCCGTGTGCTCGACCTGGGCACGGGTAGTGGTGCAGTTGCGCTGGCGCTCGCCCATGCGCGTCCAGATGTCGAGGTGCTGGGCTGCGATGCTTCCATTACGGCACTGGCGGTTGCGCAAGCAAATGCACGGCAACTGGCCATCGCCAATGCAGCTTTCATACACAGCGATTGGTTCGAGGCATTCACGGCACAAAAATTCAACATCATCGTATCCAATCCACCCTACATTGCGGCTGGAGATCCCCATCTGGCGCGGGGCGATGTGCGCTTTGAGCCAATATCCGCGCTTGTATCCGGCGACGATGGCTTGCACGCTATCCGTCATATTGCGGCTCATGCGCCAGACTATCTCGAACCCGGTGGCTGGCTGCTCCTTGAACATGGCTACGACCAAGCCGCACAGGTTCGTGAGCTGCTGAGGCAGGCGGGGTTCGACGTAGTGTTCTCGGCGTTTGATCTGGCGGGGATAGAGCGGGTCAGCGGCGGACGCATCACTTGAGGATACGTTCGCAACTGATCAACTTTGTTGCACTGCAAGTTGCACTGCAATTATTGGTTCAATAACCAATTTCAATAACTATTTATCCGGCACGAGTTGAACTTGACTGCCGTTCGTGCTGAGATTGACGAAGCATAAGAAGCCATTCACATTTCGACAAGCTCAATGCGAACGACTTCTTGGATAAATGGTGCCGGATCAATAACAGCGAAATCTACACCCAATCCTTGGGCACTAAGAATTTCTCGTACAACTCCGCCTCATGCGAGCCCTTCTCCGGGTGCCAGTCATAGCGCCACTTCACCAGTGGTGGCATGGATAGCAAAATAGATTCGATACGCCCATTGCTTTGCAGCCCGAAGATAGTGCCTCGGTCTATTACCAGATTGAATTCGACATAACGTCCGCGCCGATAAAGCTGGAAGTCACGTTCACGCTCACCATAGGGCGTGTCCTTGCGGCGTTCAAGGATAGGCACATAGGCAGAAACAAAGTGATTTCCAACGCTTTGTTGAATGGCAAAAGCAGTAGCAAAATCGGGCTCGCTCAAGTCGTCGAAGAAGATACCGCCCACACCACGCGGTTCGTTGCGATGCTTGAGAAAGAAATATTCATCGCACCATTTTTTGTATTTTGGAAAGAGATGGTTGCCAAACGGTGTTAGCGCGTTCTGGCAAATCTGATGGAAATGCACGGCATCTTCCTCGAAGCCATAATAGGGGGTCAAATCCATTCCGCCGCCAAACCAGAATGCGACTTCACCATTATCTTTTTTCGCCATGAACATGCGCACATTCATATGCACAGTAGGTGCATACGGGTTACGCGGGTGGAATACCAATGACACGCCCATTGCCTCCCATGTGCACCCTGCCAATTCCGGACGATGTGCCGTAGCGGAAGGAGGCATCTTGTCGCCCGTTACATGAGAAAAAGCGACCCCGCCGCGTTCCAGGACGTTTCCTTCTTCTAAAATACAGCTTCGGCCGCCGCCACCTTCCGGGCGATCCCAACTGTCACGCCGAAATTTATTGCCGTCCACCTGTTCCAAACGAGTCACAATCGTATCTTGCAAATCGAACAAGAATTTTTTGACTGCGGCACTATCCATGCTTCCTCCGATTGGTTTCGTAATTATTTGCGGTGAATTATCACTCATCCATTCACGCGGTCCTTGAGCCTTAACAGATGCTGCATCGCACGCTTGCATGGGGAATAGCCCAAGTCATACCGATATTCTTTGGGATTGAAACAACAGCTTTCTGAAGCGATCATTATTTCCTGGGTAGGGTAGCGCGGTAGCCGATATCGTGGCGCATTTGACAGCCCTCGAAATGAATGTTCTCGGCAACCTGATAAGCACGGCGTTGCGCAATTTTCACACTATCGCCCAACGTAGTAACGCACAATACACGCCCTCCGCTGGTAACTATCTTTCCATCCTGCATGAGGGTGCCGGCATGAAACACATGTGCATCTTCCTGTGCTTTGGGCAGGCCGGTAATGACATCGCCTTTTCGCGGCGTGTCGGGATAGTTGGCGGCGGCCAGTACCACACCGAGCGCAGCGCGTCTGTCCCATTCCGCCTCAACCTTATTCAAGGTGCCGTTGACTGCATGTTCCAGTAGCACCAGCAGATCGCTCTTCAGGCGCAGCATGATCGGCTGGGTTTCCGGATCGCCCATGCGGCAATTAAATTCTAGCACCTTGTAATTATTTTTTGGGTCTATCATCAGACCGGCATATAGAAAACCAGTGTAAGTGATCCCTTCTTTTTCCATGCCCTGCACTACTGGCAGTATCACCTCGCGCAACACGCGCGCATGCAGTTCCGGTGTCACCACCGGTGCCGGAGAGTATGCGCCCATACCGCCGGTGTTCGGTCCATGATCGCCATCCAGTAGCCGTTTATGATCCTGGCTAGTCGCCAGTGGCAGCACATGTTTGCCATCCACCATGACGATGAAACTAGCTTCCTCGCCTACTAGAAACTCCTCGATTATCACGCGCGCGCCAGCATCACCCAATTTGTTGTCCGACAACATCATGGTTATGGCTGCATGAGCTTCCTGCACTGTCATTGCCACGACCACACCCTTGCCTGCAGCCAAACCATCAGCCTTGATCACAATGGGTGCGCCCTGTTTTTCCACGTAAGCGCACGCATCCGCTATCTCGCTGAAGGTCTGGTGAACCGCAGTGGGAATATGGTGGCGCACCATGAAATTTTTGGCGAAATCTTTGGAACTTTCCAGTTGTGTCGCTGCTTTGGTAGGGCCGAAAATTTTCAAGCCAGCGGCACGAAAGTCGTCCACCATACCAGCCGCCAACGATGCTTCCGGGCCGACTACAGTAAGGTAGATTTGCTCGCGTTGTGCGAATGCGATGAGATCGGGAATCGCAGTGATGGCAATATTTTCCACGCCGTTTTCAAGCGCTGTACCAGCATTGCCTGGAGCGACGTACACCCTCTGCACCTTGGTGGCTTGCGCCAGACGCCACGCCAGTGCATGTTCTCTGCCACCGCTCCCAACAACAAGAATTTTCATAACCTAACCCCAAATTTATCACAGCGGTCACAAAGACAAAAAACTTGGAGCAAGTAAGGCCGATTTGTGTCTCTGTGGTTAAATCTTTTAATGCCTGAAATGTCGATAACCCGTAAACACCATTACCAGCCCATGTTCATCCGCCGCTGCAATAACTTCCTCATCGCGCATGCTGCCACCGGGCTGGATCACTGCTTTTGCGCCCGCTTCGGCCAGTACGTCTACACCGTCTCGGAACGGGAAGAAGGCGTCTGACGCGACGACTGAACCAACCAGGATACAAGTCGCATTTTGTGCCTTGATTGTGGCGATACGGGTGCTATCTACCCGGCTCATTTGCCCGGCACCTACGCCCAGCGTGCGTCCATCTTTGCAGAACACGATGGCATTTGATTTCACATACTTGGCCACGCGCCAGGCGAACAGCAAATCCTGTAATTGTTCAGCGCTCGGCTGTGCTTTGGTAACCACACGCAGTTGCCCGGCCTGTACGTCCAAAGTATCAGGTGATTGCACCAGCAAGCCGCCATTCACTCGCTTAAAATCATATTGATTGTGCGACTTGGACAGTGGCACGGTGAGCAGACGCACATTTTGCTTTGCTGCCACGACCTGACGTGCCGCGTCAGTCACTGATGGCGCAATAATCACTTCAACAAATTGATTGGCTGTAATAGCGGTTGCGGTATCTGCATCCAGCTCGCGGTTAAACGCGATGATGCCGCCGAATGCGGAGGTCGGGTCCGTTGTATATGCCAACTTGTAGGCATTGAGCGGTCCATCGGCAATCGCTACGCCGCACGGATTGGCATGCTTGACGATGACGCAGGCGGGCTGCTCAAATGTCTTGACGCATTCCCACGCCGCATCGGCATCGCCAATGTTGTTATAGGACAGTTCTTTGCCCTGCAGTTGGGTGTAATCGGCAATGCCGCCCGGCACCACATCCAGGTTACGGTAGAAGGCTGCATTTTGATGTGGATTTTCGCCGTAGCGCATGTCCTGCACTTTGGTGAAGTTGAAGTTGATTTGTGTCGGATATTCGCTGCGTGTACCATCGGAATGAATTGCAGTAAGGTAATTGCTGATCGCGCAGTCATAAGCGGCAGTATGAGAAAAAGCTTTTTTCGCCAGATCGAAACGCGTGGCGCTGGAAACCGCGCCGCCATTAGCCTGCATTTCAGTCAGAATGGTGCTGTAGTCTTTTGAGTCGGTGATGATAGCCACATGTTCGTGATTCTTCGCTGCGGCACGTACCATGGTAGGTCCGCCAATGTCGATGTTCTCGATGGCATCTGCCAGCATGCAATCAGGTTTGGCAATGGTAGCGCCGAACGGATATAAGTTCACCACGACCAGATCAATGGTCGGAATGCTGTACTTCTCCAACGTCGCAACATGTTCCGGCAGATCCCGTCGCGCCAGAATTCCGGCATGGACTTTCGGTTGCAGTGTCTTCACGCGTCCATCCAGCATCTCGGGGAAGCCAGTGTAATCGGCCACTTCCGTGACTGGAATACCGTTGTCGGCAAGCATTTTAGCTGTGCCGCCAGTGGACAGGATGGTAACGCCTAGCTGTTGCAAACCCTTGGCGAATTCCAGCACACCGGTCTTGTCTGACACACTAATGAGGGCTTGTTTGATTGCTGCCATAGTTATTTTTCTTTTTGTTCGTTTTAATCAGTTGGCTTCTGAACAGCCCTTCGTTCGGGCCGGGTATTTGTCGACAATTTCGAAGTTGCGCTCTGAACAGCCCTTCGTTCGGGCCGGGTATTTGTCCGCAATTTCGAAGTTGCGCTCTGAACAGCCCTTCGTTCGGGCCGGGTATTTGTCCGCAATTTCGAAGTTGCGCTCGGAGTACTGTGTTGCTGAATTTTCTTGCGCAATGTATTGCGGTTAAGCCCTAACAATTCGGCTGCTCGCGACTGGTTGCCGCCCGCATGTTGTAGAACGGCTTCGATTAATGGCTTCTCAACGCAATTCATCACCATGTCATACACCGCGCACGAAGGGTTCTCGCCATCAAGATCCTTGAAGTAATCATCCACTGCCTTGCGCACATATTTCGCAATGTCGTTCTCTCCCAACATGCAATCATCTTCTTTTTTCATGCAGCCAGCCCCTCAGCGTATTGTAGGCGCTCGCCGCCCTGAAATTGCCCATCAAAAAAATCACTTACCGCCATCAATTGCTCTGCGCTGCTTTCCAGTTGATTCATATGATGGCGAAATTGCGCAGAACCAATCAGTCCCTTTGTATACCAGGAGATATGTTTGCGTGCCACGCGCAAACCCGTGTGTTCGCCGTAGAACGAGTAAAGCTCATATACATGCTTAAGCAGCACGCGATGCACTTCGTCCACTTGCGGAGCGGGTAGGTGTGTGCCGGTCTTGATGAAATGTTCAATCTCGCGAAACAGCCACGGACGCCCTTGTGCGGCACGCCCAATCATCACGGCATCCGCGCCGGTCTGCTGTAAAACATAGCGGGCTTTTTCAGGGGTGGTGATATCGCCGTTAGCGATAACAGGGATATTAACGTTGGCCTTCACTGCGGTGATGGTGTCATATTCCGCATCGCCGGTGTAAGCGCAAGCACGAGTCCGCCCGTGAATGGCGAGTGCCTGAATACCACTCGCCTCGGCGATTTGGGCAATACGAATTGCATTACGGTTTTGCTTATCCCAGCCGGTACGTATTTTAAGCGTCACCGGCACGGCCACCGCACCTACCACCGCCTCTAATATTCGCGCCACCAGCGCTTCATCCTGCAACAGCGCAGAACCGGCCATCACGTTGCAAATTTTCTTCGCGGGACAACCCATGTTTATGTCGATGATCTGTGCGCCCTCATCCACATTATATTGAGCGGCCCGCGCCAACATTTTGGGGTCGGCACCGACAATCTGCACCGCGATGGGATCGACTTCGCCCTCGTGATTGGCGCGCCGCTTGGTCTTCTCGGATCCGTAGAGCAGGGAATTGGAGGACACCATCTCACTCACTGCCATGCCTGCGCCCATACTTTTGCACAACATGCGAAATGGACGATCAGTCACCCCCGCCATGGGGGCAACAATCAGATTATTCTTGAGAAGATAGGGGCCGATGCGCATGACGTTTTCCGGAAGGAGTCGGATTATAAGTTAATCAAACGCCCCGTGCTATCATCGTCGGTCCAGAAGTGAAAAAATATTTTAGCAATGACATTCGACGTCCTAATTATAGGCGGCGGTCTGGTTGGTGCCAGTCTGGCCGCAGCGCTCAAGTCCAGCGGATTGAACATGGCTCTGGTGGAAACCCAACCCACCACCCTCTCTAATGAGGGCTGGGACAACCGCATCTATGCTATCAGTCCCGGCGGGGCTGCCTTTCTTACGCAATGCGATGCCTGGCAACAACTGGATATGAACCGCGTGCAGCCGGTCGAAGCCATGCGCGTGTTTGGCGATGAGGGCATGGAACTTGATTTCAGTGCTTATCAACTGGGCGAGCCGGAATTGGCGTTCATCCTGGAAAATCGTCTGCTGCAGCAAGTGCTGTGGCGAAAACTGCACGAGCAGGACAATTTGACCCTATTTCACCCGGCGCACTGTGCCAGCCTGGCCTGGCATGATGATGCCGCATACCTGCAACTTGAAGACGGGCGGACGCTCAAGGCAAAACTGGTGGTCGGAGCAGATGGGGGGAATTCCTGGGTGCGACAACAGGCCGATATCGTTGCACCGCCCACACTTTATAATCAGCATGGCGTAGTAGCGAACTTCACCGCCGAAAAATCACACCGCGCCACGGCCTTTCAATGGTTTCAGCCGGATGGCATTCTCGCCTTGCTGCCATTGCCGCAGCAGATGGTTTCAATGGTGTGGTCGGTAAGCCCGGAGAAATCGAAGGTCTTGCTGAAACTTTCGCATGAAGAGCTATGTGCACAAGTTGCTGCCGCCTCACACCATACCTTGGGCGCACTGCAACTGGTCACCCCTCCCGCCGCCTTCCCGTTGCGCTCGTTGAACCTGCCACAAATCATCAAACCACGTCTGGCGCTGGTGGGTGATGCCGCGCACAATATACATCCTCTTGCCGGGCAGGGCGTCAACCTAGGCTTCCGCGATGCACGCCAACTGGCACAAGTGTTGTTGCAACGTGACGCACAACAAGATTGCGGTAACATACAGCTGTTGCGTCGTTATGAACGTGCGCGCAAGGAAGATGTCCTCTCCATGCTGCTCACCACTGATGTGCTGAAGAAGCTGTTCACTAACAGCAATCCGCTGCTGCGTGCCGCACGTAACCTCGGCCTTGCGGCTACAAACCGCATTGCACCACTGAAAAAAATGCTGGCACGCCAAGCGCTCAATTAACTTAAATTCAGGAATTCATCATGATTAAATTGTTTCTGGTACTGCTTGCCTCACTATCCTTTTCGTATGCTCATGCCGATGCAGCCAAGCTCAAAGACCTGCTGCAAAAAAATTATCCTCAGCTTGGCCAGATTGAAAAAACCAACAAAGCCAATATTCTTGGCCTGTACGAAGTGGTGGCGCAAGGCCAGCTGTTTTATACCGATGAGAAAGCACAGTATCTCTTCACCGGCAACATCATTGACCTAAAGACCATGCGCAACCTGACGGAGGAACGCTCACGCAAATTATTCGCTATAGACTTTAATAGCCTGCCCTTCGATCTTGCAATAAAAAAAATAAAGGGTAACGGTCAACGGAAGATGGCCTATTTTAGCGACCCGAATTGCGGCTTCTGCAAAAAGCTTGAAAATGAGTTGAAAAATGTGGACAACGTCACACTTTATGTATTCATGCTCTCAATATTCCAAGGTTCCGACAAAAAGGTACAGGGTGTTTGGTGCAGCAAGGATCAAATCAAAGCGTGGGACAATTTGATGCTGAACAACGTACAGCCGCCTGTAGGAACATGCGACGCCCCCACCGCAAAATTAATGGAACTAAGCCAAAAACTAAACATTAATGGTACCCCGGCGTTGATCTTTGCTGACGGCATTCTGGTTTCCGGATTCAGACCTGCTGCAGAATTGGAAAAGTCATTGAATAGCACAATAAGCCACTGATTATTTTTGTATTCGCACTTATTCAAGAGTCGTTCTGATAAGCACTAGTATCGTAAATAACGAAACATATTGTTTTGGATTTACCCGCAGCATGGCAGTTGAGTTGCGGTAATTGCCCCCTCCCTAACCCTCCCCCGCAAGCGGGGGAGGGGACGACCACCCTCTCTCCCGCTTGCAGGAGAGAGTTGGAGAGAGGGTTGGCATAACTGAGCATCACACCATGCAACGTATGTTTCGCAATTAACAGGTCGTGATACTGGCAGACTGTTGCACTTCAAACTTGAGTCCGCCGCCTGAATAATAGGTTCAGCTTTGAGAATGGTTTGCATATTAAAGCTACGCACCTGTCAACGGTCATTGAAGGCATGCGTTTTTACTAATACATTCAAAAATATTTAGAGTTATTACTGAAGTGGCTTGGTAATAATAATGACGGTTGTCTCCAGTTGTTGGTCGAATGTGCTTTATGGAAACCAGAGTGGAATCGCTTCTTAAACGTATGAGATAGCAATTCTGCAAATCAGATTGTTACGCGTACTGAACGATAGGGGTATGGACATAATGAATATATCGAAAATGGGTCTGTCTTTAACCTTGATCACAGCCTTGTTAGTGGGAGTGTCAACAAGCGAAGCAGCGTTTGCTGTAGGTGGTGGGCATGGTGGCGGTGGCGGGCGCGGTGGTGGCGGATGGCATGGAGGCGGCGGATGGCACGGAGGCGGCGGATGGCGCGGAGGATCGCGCGTGGGTATCTATCTCGGCGCGCCGATTGGTTTTAATTATGGATATTATCCGTACTCATACTATGGTGCCCCGTACTATGGAACACCGTACTATGGGGCATCCAATTATTATCCGCCTGTGCCTGCTTATTACCCACCTGTGCAGTCCGCTCCGGTGGTTTATACCGAGCGCGGTGAAAACCCACAGATAAGCCCACAAGTAGCACCGATAAATTCATCACAAGATGTTCAGGAATCCTGGTGGTATTACTGCGTTGATGCCAAGGCCTACTATCCCTATGTCAATCAATGCCCCGGAGGATGGCTGCGAGTCGCACCACAACCTGCGCCCGGCTCAGATGGCCAACCTGCTTTAAATAATGTATCTGCGCCATGATCAATAAATTGCGGTCATTATCAATACTAACGGCTGTGCTAGCGCTGAGCGCATGCACCTCGGTACCGACGGGTCCGGGTATGCTCGTGCTGCCAGGTACAGGAAAAAGCTTTGACCAGTTCCGATTTGACGAGGCTGATTGCAGGCAATATTCCAACGCTCAGATCGGTGGCCGCTCGGCGAATGAAGCAGCGGCCGATAGTGGTGTGAAAAGCGCAGTGGTTGGAACGGTTGTTGGCGCCACTGCAGGCGCATTGTTAGGCGGCCACAATGGTGCTGGCGCGGGTGCTGGCGCTGGATTGCTCATTGGCTCCATGATGGGAGCCAGCACTGCTGAATATTCAGGACGCAACCTTCAGCAGCGTTATGACTTCGCCTATCAGCAATGCATGTATGCGAAAGGCCATCGTGTCCCGGTATCAGGCCGTTTGGATTATTCGCGGCAACCTGTCCGGAATACTAATTACATATCTTCACCTACTCCAAGTAGCTCTCCATCATCGCCTTCTGCCGGTGCTTCCATGCCTCCGCCGCCGCCTGGCGGCGTCCCGCCACCCCCACCGCCGGACTCTTACATGTTGCCGCCGCCGGGCAGTTCGCCTGCCCTACCACCTCATTAACGACACTGTCATTTTCATGTTTTAAATGCGCCAAAGTATTGTTGCAGCTTGACGAGAAATAATATGGATGGGGTCAAATGTAAGTACGAATTTTTTCGTACCATCCAATCCTGCTGGATTATTCATTTAAGCGATTGCAAATATAGTCCGCAAAACCAAATAACTTTATATACCCAGTGAATCAGAATTATATTTACCACAGCTCGCCCGGCCATTTAGCTGGGCGTGATGGTAAAGCGCCTGTTGGGCGGCAGACCCATTTTCAGCCTTGCCCGCCCAAGCCTGTAAAACGGATTGCTGCAAAGCGCGCCCATAGGAGAATGACAATGCCCGGGGTGCATTGGGATACAGGATATTAATAGCGTTAAGGTTGGCCGTCGCTTCTTCGGGTGATTGACCTCCAGACAGGAAATTTATGCTGGGCACTGCCGCAGGTACCGTGCGGCGCAAAACCTTAATCGTAGCCGCAGCCACTTGCTCCGGACTGGCCTTAACTGGATTTCCTTTACCTGGCAGCACCATGCTAGACTTGAGCACGGTGTATTCCATGATCACCTTATGGCGGTGCAGAGCTTGAAAGACGGCATGTATCACCGACTCGGTAACTTCGAGACAACGCTCCAATGTTTGGCTTCCATCAATTAGCACCTCGGGCTCAACAATAGGCACGAAACCTTCCGCCTGACAGACAGCCGCATAGCGTGCCAGCATTTCCGCATTGGCTTCAATGCCAAGTATTGTTGGATTTTGTTAACTGATCGAGTACACCTCTCGCCACTTGGCAAAACGTGCCCCTTGTATTTTATAAATGCGGAGGCGCTCGGCCAGGCCGTCGAGTCCCTGAGTGATCTCATCGCCGAATGCGTTCGCCAAGGGAATCTTGCCTTTGTCCACCTTGACGCCAGGCACAATACACTTTCTAACCAAGACCTCTGGCAGCGGAATACCGTCGTCTGAAATTTGCCCAAGCGTGTCCTCAAACAGGATTACTCCGCTAATAAATTTCTCAATGCCTGGCGTAGTAAACAGAAGCGAGCGATAGGCGTGCTGCAACTCGATTGTAGACGTGGCCCCTATGGCTGCAAAACGTTTAGCTATGGTAGGAGTGCTTTCATCAGCGGCAAGGATACCCTTGCACGGCACTACCATATCAATGATAGTTGCCTGCAATTCGTCTTTAGTGCTGCGGTTCATTATGGAGTTCTGTTGACAGTGAAAATACCTGGCTGATTTCCGCTTCAGCTTCATACCAGTCATCTTCAGGATTGCCTCCAACGAAGCTGCGCTTTTGGGCTCGCATGTATGCCGCTTCAGCGATCATTTGATGACGTTGCTCAGGGGTGACATCCCTATTTTTATCGCCCGTAGTAGTTGCCAGCTTGGATTCCTTGGTTTTAACCTGGGACTTAGCCTGAGATGCAGCGTTTTTTTGCGGAAGCAATATACTTTTCATGTGGTTTCCTTTTATTAAAGTAAATGGCAATTATGAATTGGGAGTTAATACTAAGCTGGCAACTAAAACCATTCTGTGCGGTATCGAACATACTCGGTTCGCTGATGGCATTTATCTCCAGCCGCAAAGTCATGCGCTTGCCATCATTTCTTAAATACCAGTGTTACCCCTGCCTTTAAGGCGTTGCCAAAGCATCGCTGATGGTAGTTTGTGCTTCTGTCAAAATGAGATGTAGATGATCAATTCCACGAAAGCTCTCAGCATAAATTTTGTAGATGTTTTCTGTGCCGGACGGGCGCGCTGCAAACCATCCTTTCTCTGCAATTATCTTCAACCCCCCAATGGACGCGCCGTTACCAGGCGCATGAGTCAGGATAGACTGAATTTTTTCGCCCGCCAGATCCGTGGAGCGGATCTGCTGTGGCGAGAGTTTTGCCAGCATTTTCTTTTGCGCTGGCGTAGCCGGCGCGTCAATCCGTTCGTAAACGGATTCGCCGAATTCCTGAGCCAACTCGCGGTATATTTCGCCGGGATCACGCTGCATGCGCGCGGTAATTTCCGCCGCCAGCAAAGCCAAAATGATGCCATCCTTGTCGGTTGTCCATACAGATCCATCGGTTCGAAGAAAAGAAGCGCCTGCACTTTCTTCCCCTCCAAAACCAAGTGAACCCTCGAACAAGTCATCCACAAACCACTTGAAGCCGACGGGCACCTCGTAGAGCTTGCGGCCAAGCTTCGTGGCAACGCGGTCTATCATCTGGCTGCTAACGACCGTCTTGCCAACTGCCGCTGACTTGCTCCATTTCGGCCGATGCTGGAAAAGATAATCAATAGCGACAGCAAGATAATGGTTCGGCGGTAGCAAGCCGGTGCTCCGGGTGACGATCCCGTGCCGATCGTGGTCAGTGTCGCAGGCAAAAGCAATATCGAAGCGATTTTTCAGACCTATTAACCCTTGCATGGCGTAAGGAGAGGACGGATCCATGCGGACTTGGCCATCCCAATCGACGGTCATGAAACGGAATGTCGGATCAATGACTTTGTTCACCACCGTAAGGTCCAGGCTATAGCGATGGGCAATCGCAGCCCAGTAGTGAACGCCAGCGCCGCCTAGCGGATCCACGCCCATGCTGATGTTCGCATCGCGAATTGCGTTCATATCGACCACGCCATCGAGATCGTTTACATAAGCATTCAGATAGTCGTATCGGTGAGTCGTGGAAGCACGCAGGGCCTGTTTGTAAGGAATTCTTTTCACGCCTTTGAGGCCGTTTTTGAGAAACTCATTGGCCCTGGTTTCAATCCAGGCGGTGATAGCATTTTCTGCCGGCCCGCCATTGGGCGGGTTGTACTTGAACCCGCCATCCTGAGGTGGATTGTGCGAAGGCGTGATGACTATGCCGTCCGCCAATCCTTTTTCGCGCCCGCGGTTGTAAACAAGGATCGCATAAGAAACCACCGGGGTTGGCGTATATCCGTCGTTTTCCGCAATCATCACCTCAACACGATTGGCCGCCAGCACTTCCAGCGCGCTGGCGAACGCTGGCATTGATAACGCATGCGTGTCGATGCCAAGGAATAGCGGCCCATTGATACCCTGCTGCTCGCGGTACTGGCAAATGGCCTGACAAATAGCAAGCACATGCCATTCATTGAAGCTCGTTGCCAACGCTGAACCGCGATGTCCTGAAGTGCCGAACGTGACCTTTTGTGCAGGCACAGCCGGGTCGGGTATTTCCGTGAAGTAGGCGGTCACAAGTTTGGGTATGTCTACCAGCGCCGATAGCCCAACAGGTTTGCCGGCCAAGGGATTTATATTTATTGTCGACCCTTCGATGCTGCTCATTTGGTGCCTCCTGTACTGGATTTATCGAGCAGGGCCATCAGGCATACTTGAATTACCCTTCGTCAACAGATCACTTTTTGATTTGATGCAGGCCATCAGATCGATCCATGACTTGACAAAAGCTTCGGTGCCGTCGCGCTGAAGGTCGGCGGCCAGCGTTTCATCGTTAATGCCTTTTTCCGTGAATTCGGCGAGTACGTTTTCGGCATAGCCGCCATCAACCGGCAGGGCACCATTCACTTTGCCATGATCGGCAAATGCCAGCAACGTCTTCTCGGGCAGGGTATTGACGGTGTCGGGTGCCGCGAGCGCTTCGACGTAAAGGATGTCTGAGGCGCCAGGATCTTTGGTACCTGTGCTGGCCCAGAGCAAACGTTGCGGCCGGACACCGCAATTGGCCAGCATCTGCCAACGCGGTGACGCGAGCAAGTCGCGATAAGCTTTGTAAGTGCGCATGGCGATTGCAATGCCTAGACGATTGCTTAGATCAGGCTGAATCATTTCTTTGATTGCCGCATCCCAGCGGCTGACAAAAATCGATGCTACGGAATTAACGACAGGATCAAGGCCGCTGGCAATGCGACGTTCTATGCCGCGCATATACGCTTCGGCTGCTGCGATGTAATGCTCGAGCGAAAACAGCAACGTGACATTGACCGGCACGCCCGCAAAAATCACCTTTTCAATCGCAGGAATACCTGCACGAGTGCCTGGAATCTTGATGAAAAGATTGGGACGATTTGCTCGCGCATGAAGTTGTATCGCCGCTTCTATGGTTCCGGCCGTATCGTTGGCCAGCAACGGCGACACTTCCAGCGATACCCAGCCATCAACCCCGCCAGTGGCATCATGAATCGGACGAAAGAGATCGGCCGCCTGGGTTACATCCTCCAAGGCCAGATCGAGGAACAGTGCTTCGCCCGATTTACCCGCAAGTATTTTTTGACGGATGGATTCGTCATAGAAAGCGCCCTTCTTGATGGCGTTATCGAAAATCGTGGGGTTAGAAGTAAGTCCCGTTACAGACAATTCATCTATGTAGCGGCGTAATGTGCCGCTGGTCAGAAGCTCGCGTGAGATGTTGTCGAGCCAGAGCCTCTGACCGAGATTGTGCAATTGTTGTGTGGACTTCATAATTTCTCCTGTTAGGCATGGGTAGCTTTAACGGCAACGGGCAATGCAGGAAAATCGCATCCTCACGGGTAAACAGTAAACCATTACCGGCAATGACACCTGTCAGGAGCCGCGCATTAGGTGCTTCCTCCTGTTGGATTTGAATAACGAGGTTGCTGTCTTATTGCCATTTCGCATGTATCGTTATCTTGCATGGCGAATATGACATCGAAATGATTTTTGAGTCTGTACGCCGCCGAACATAGCGTCGTGGAATACTCACAACAGGAACACGAGCAAACACTTGTCACATTGTGTTTTATTCACGCATACTCAACATATGTTCGACGATCGGTCGCGCATATCCAGCACAAAATGTTCCCCATTCAGAAATTGCAAGTCTGCTTGGCCATTCGCACCCTATGCCATTAATACGCCCTCAACACGGAATCCCTGTCTCGTCGCGGAACGCACCTTGCCCATGCAAAAGTGGGCTGCGCTTCAAGCGCTGCTGTGGTTTGCTGAACGACAAAGCGTCAACTGCAGCCGCGGTGCACGCTCGCAATCGTCAGGCGGGGCTTGTCTTGCAACGAGGCGGCAGATTCTTTCAGGCTATTGAGGCTTACGATGCTGCCCTCCGGGAACAGAGCGAAGATTGGGAAGTCGCTCACATGAGAGCCGTCACGCTCTACCAGCTCGGCCTCATGGACGAATCACGCGCAGCTTTTACGGCATTGCTAGCCACCTCCGCCGTGCATTTTCCCGGTTTCTGGTCCAATCTCGGCTTGCTATTGGCGTCTGTCTGCCCGGATCATCTATCTCCGTTCTTGCAGAACAAACTCGTCGAGTATCGATGTATGCACCCGGCATTAACCG
>CAIRGS010000213.1 GCA_903878125.1 uncultured Nitrosomonadales bacterium
CGCTCAGAAAAATATCTTCCCGACGATCACCGCGCGATGTGACGTGATAAAGCGCTCCCGAAAATTCCAGTCTGAGTGGTCTTGCCATGTGCGGAGTTTAACATGGGATGTTGGAATGTTAGAACTGACCCCGTGATTCTTGATTTTACTCTGGACGGGGCATTTGCCCCGACCACATTGTTTTGATGCTCAAGCAATAAACCAATAATTGGCATCTTTGAAACGTTGCGACGGGGTGCATACCCCGTCGCGCACGAGTATCGCAACAAGTCTAATTAGATGTTGCACTATTCTTAATACTGGTCACTGTTATTCAAAGTCATCTACAACAGTACCTTCAAATTGGATGATAGTCTTGTTCAATTCCCTTCGATTGAATACTTAAAAAAGTCAAAGGGTTTGCTCCTTCTGGAGAATGAAAACCATGAAGTGTATTAGGAATAACCTGTAATGTAACCATTGATTTTGCGAGACAAGGTGTTTTTGAACCAAAATAAAAAACTGCACCATTAGGTTCTTCTACTCCCTCCCATTCCCCTAATATAGTAATGACAGCATAAGCATTTTTGTGAATATGAATTTCGGTTGCCTCATCTTTAACAATAAATAATTCAATTGCCATACTGCTAATATCAATTCTTGATGCCCAAGGATTAAACTTTTTAATAACATCTTTTTTTAATGGCATTCTCTCAAAGTTTTTATATTTATGTTTAAGGGATAAATCTGCTACTTCAATAAACCCTTTGCGTCTTAATTCTCCGAGTGCGAAAACTGATATTTCGTTTAAAACGGTTGATAATTCTATTAATTCTTCATTTAGCATATCCCTTATTCCCAAAAACGTATTAAAACTATTATTGCCTAACGTCTGACATAATCGGCGCGGCGCGGCTTCATCGCGCAGCGTCCGCGTTGATGGATGGGTTGGGCATCTTATTCGCCGAGGTGGTGCCACTCTTCTTCCGGCAACGACCGCAAGAAAGCATGAACTTGCTCAATGACTCCATGCGCTGCCGCCCATTCGATATGCTCGCGGAGCCTCAGAATCTTTGACATTGCCGGTGTATCCCACCAAGCCGCCAATATAAGCGGCAACGACGGCTCCCATCCAGCCCCTTTCCGTTTCCTGTCGGGAAGTAGCTCATACAACTGCTGCCATTTCTGCGGTTGTGGGCAGATGCGTTTATTTTCTGTGGCGACAGCCAACACCTGATCAATGGTGATCATGTCGGATATTCACCGCTTCGCTTGGCAGCTTGCGGAGGGGGAACAATGCAAAGATCAATGCGCTTAAGACGTTCGCCATCAACCTTAGCCAACACGAGACCCACGAGATTGGCTTTGTCGTTCTGGGCAAGAATTACGCAGGGCTGATTTTTTCCGTAAGCCGCAACAGTCCCCATTTCAGCGAAAACAGTGGCCTTCGCTTGCTTGATTGTTATTAGCTTCGGACGGATGTAGTCAAGAAATGCTTGCTTTGACTCTAGCGGTTGAAAGACATGCTGTGACTCATAGGTGAAATCTTCAGCAAGCAGAGGTTCAAGGCATTCTGCATTTAGCGTGTTCATCATTTTTGCGTATGCCCGCAAAGCGGCTTCTTCGGTCAGTGGCATGAGTACTCCCTTGATGCCCAACGTAGAAGTCACCGGCGCTGCGCGGCTTTATCGCGCAGCGTCCGTGTGGACTGCCGGGTTAGGCTTTCTCTGCATGACCCCATTTCTTATGGCATGCCTCCATCTTAAAGCGGGGCGTTCAATATAAAGAAACGAACCCAAGGCGAGTGCACAGGAGGATGTTAGAAGGATCGTGATATTCCAGATATCAAAGGTCTTGGTCGCGAGGAATTTTTGCATGAGCCAAATAATAATAAAATGGTTTAAAAATACTCCGTAACTTAGATTTCCAAAAAACTCATCGAGGCTTGAAAAACTGAAATATCTAATAGCACTAATAGCTAAAATTCCAATTACCAATCCGACAAGAACCTCTTTGTTGTACGGTAATTGATAAAGATATTTATTGAAAAATGCGATTAGTAACAACGCTCCTGCTAGGGAAAACACAATAATTCTGAATTTTTTTGAGTCACTATCATTCTGAAAAAATGACCAGCCAACGAAGAACATAAATAGTGTCCCTAATAGAAGCCGATAGCCAAATATATCTGAATTAATTTTACCGAAATATGCTGCCAAAAAAATCAAGAAAGATGAAAAAGCTAACGTGTAAATCATCCGTTTCGAGAAAAAAATAAGTATCCACGGGATAACCAAATAGAAGGTCATTTCAAGCCCCAGCGACCACGTTTGTGGAATTACAAGCGACCCATCAGCCCAATACATGTAAAAACCCTGTGGAAGTATTAGAAAGTTCAGAAGCCATTTATCAATGGTGAGCTTATTTATGAATGGTGAATCAAATTTTAGAAAGTAGATTAATATCGACGCAAGTATCATGTAGAACACAAATTGAGGGAAAAGCCTTGCTGCTCTGTCTAAATAGAAAGTAGGGATGGCAGATGGGCGCATGTAGTACTTCCCTATCAGCATACTCATTACGTACCCACTGAGAATATAAAAAGAAATCACTGCCACTACGCCAGGGTTGTAGCCATAAAAACTAATCCCTGCATGGCTTATGGCAACCAAGATAGCCAAGAATAATCTATAAATTCCCATTATTACCTTTCCGCGCCTAACGCAGAGCTAAGGGGCAGTGCAAGGCGGCGCATAAAATGCGAAGCATGCGCCGACTGAAGCTGTCCAGCGAACGAATGTGAGCGGCCTTGAGCGACTTGTTATGCTGCATTTTCCTTTAGCCACTGCATGACCTCTTCCGCATTCTGGTCTGGCGGGAACACTGGATAAAACACTTTTACAATTCTTCCCTTTTTGGCAATGAGCGTAAGACGCTTAATTAACACCCCGCCTTCTATCTCGAAGGTTGGCAGATTTAGTGCGGCGGCAAAAGCCAAATTTTCGTCACTAAGTAACTCGAATGGCAGATGTAACCTTACTGCAGCCTCTTTTTGATATTCAGTAGATTGGGTGCTGATACCATAAACAGCAGCACCCAATTCCTGTAACTCTTGGTAATGATCTCTGAATGAACAGGACTGGGGAGTACAACCCCTAGCGCCTGGTATTGCGTCCCAACCCTCCGGCAACTGAACATTTGGCTGACCGGTCATTGGATAACAGTAAACAACTATGCAACCTTGCTCATTTGCTAAATTAACCAAATTTCCATCTGTAGATCGCAATACTACTGAAGGCATTTCCATACCATCAAGATGATTACTTTTGCCATCATCTTGTGGACTTGGGAGGTTTTTTGGGAGTTCAATTAATTGGGACAAACTTTGTTCCTTGTTGCAGCATAACGTTTGAGTTGAGCGGCGGCCCGTCAGGGACGTCCGCTCGAACGAATGGTTAGGTGTCACCACTCGGATTTTCTAGCGGTCAGGCGCGTTACTTGCAAACACTGGGGCAACTATTCCCGCCGCCAACGCCCGCATAGCACGCACCGCCAACACCCGCGTAACAGGGCCCGCCAACGCCGTCATACGCAGGACCACCTACTCCGTCGTATGCCGGGCCGCCAACGCCATCGTACCTGGCACCACCGACACCTTTGTATGCTGGGCCGCCTACGCCGTCGTACTGCGAACCACCAACACCTGCGTAGCACGCACCGCCAACACCTGCATATGCGGGCCCACCCACACCCGCGTATGCGGCGCCACCAACACCCGCATAGCAGGGCCCACCGACCCCCGCATAGCCCTTGCAGTTGCATACATCATTTGCAATCGCCGGATTGATCCAGCAGACAAGCATTAGTATTGCGATTGCCAATTTCATTTTTTATTCCTCCTTGAACACGATTAAGAAATTGTGACACCTAACGTAAAGTAGACACCCTAAAAAATGCCGATAAAAACACCTTCGAGGTGTACAATCTAAAATTACACATGTAATACATTGTTTTAATTGGATGTGAAAATTTCGCACACCCTAAACTTTCTGATAAAAACGACATGACTACACCCCCCAAGTTGCTTGATCAAGTACGCGATAAGTTGCGGGTGAAGCACTATGCTATCCGAACTGAGCAAACCTATGTGGACTGGATTAAACGTTATATTTACTTCCACGGCAAGACCCACCCGAAAGATTTGGGTGCACAGGATGTCGAGGCGTTTCTGACGCATCTTGCCGTCGCGGGCAAGGTCTCTGCTTCAACCCAAAACCAGGCGAAATCGGCGTTGTTGTTTTTATACCGCGTGGTGCTGGAAATAAAATTACCGTGGTTGGATAACGTTACACAAGCCAAAGCCCCGAAAAAATTGCCCGTCGTCTTAACGGTGAGCGAGGTGCAGGCGGTGTTGTCGCGGTTGAGTGGTTCGCATTTGTTGATCGCTTCGTTGTTGTATGGCGGCGGGATGCGCTTGATGGAGGCGATGCGGCTGCGGGTAAAGGATGTGGAATTTGCGCGGCATGAGATTATTGTGCGTGAGGGCAAGGGTTTTAAGGATAGGGTGACGATGTTGCCTGAATCGATTGCGGCAATTTTGCGAGCACATTTGGTTAAGGTTAAAGCTTTACATGAAGAAGATTTGGCAGTGGGATTGGGCGAGGTATATTTGCCTTTCGCGCTGGACAAAAAATATCCCAATGCGGGACGCGAGTGGGGCTGGCAATATATTTTTCCGTCCAAAAATGTATCGGTTGACCCGCGCTCTGACAAAACACGCCGTCATCATCTGGACGAGAAGGGTGTTCAGCGTGCGATGAAGCAGGCGGTGCACGATGCAGGGCTGGTTAAGCCCGCGACGCCTCACACTTTGCGTCATTCGTTCGCTACGCATTTGTTGCAAGCGGGATACGACATCCGCACCGTGCAGGAGTTGCTCGGCCACTCGGATGTTTCCACCACGATGATCTACACCCATGTGTTGAACAAAGGCGGCAGGGGTGTGGTGAGTCCGTTGGATAGATAAAGGGGATTTATTTGTACGTGAAGGGGGCTTCTAAGGAAGTGCTGATTAAGTCCACCGTTCGTGGTGAGCCTGTCGAACCATGAATGGAGGGCATAATCAGATCAATAGGTTAAACGAGATGCCCTTCGACAATGCCTTCAGTCCTGAGCAAAGTCGAAGGGTCAGGGCGAACGGACTTAATCAGCGCTTCCCGAATACTTCGTTGCTCATATTCGTGCCTATTGATTCGGCCAGATTATGTTTAAAGTCCGTTCGCCTTGAGCTCGTCGAATGGTGGATGGGCTTCGACTGGCTCAGCCCGAACGGAGTTAATACTTCACTATTCAGAATCAATAGTTTTGTTTGGAACTCTGAATTATTAAAGGTACCCTGAAATGCTGATTTATGAAACCGAGAAACGTAAATAGTGAGCAGGCATGAATCGATTTAACTTTATTTTTTTTGGCGCTTTTCTGCTGCTGTTGCAAGCATGCGGGGAAACTCCGCCACTGGGGGCGAGGCATCAGCCATCCGGCCTCAACACTCAGTTCAATCGCGGCCAATTGTCATTTTCGGATTACGTGGCAGAAAGCCGCGCAATGATTACAAAAGTTCGTTCTGGAAGTAATGCGGCCGAGTTAGAAAAGGTAGTCAATGGCAATGCTCCTTTTGAATTGAAGCCGGCAGAGAGTTGCCCAAAAGGGCGGGGCAAACCCTATCGACGTGGCATTTTGCTTACCCATGGATTGACCAATGCGCCTTATTCCATGCACTCACTGGCATCCTTTTTCCAGGAAAATTGTTTCCGTGTCATGGCGATACTTTTGCCCGGGCATGGCACGCAACCTGGCGATTTGCTTGATGTGACGTGGCAGGATTGGACAAAGGCGGAGGCCTATGGCACCGACAAGCTCGCCGCCGAGGCTGATGAAATCTATCTGGCTGGGTTTTCTGCTGGCGGCACGCTAAGTATTTACCAAGCACTGAGGGATAATCGGGTAAGCGGATTGTTCCTTTTTTCTCCAGCGTTAAAAATTACTCCCAAGGCTTCCTTGGCCACTGTTCATAAAATTTATAGTGGGTTGATGCCCTCAGCAAAGTGGGTCAGCATCATGCCTGACAAGGCTATTTACCGATACGAATCGTTCCCCAAAAATGCCGCTGCCCAGATGTATGCATTGACCCAGAAAGTACAATCCAGATTGCATGGGAACGCGGTAAATATTCCCGTATTTACCACTGCAAGCCAGGACGATACGACCGTTTATGTTTCGGCCACTTTGGATTTTATGGCCCACGCGCGCCATTCATCCAATAAACTGGTACTTTATACTACCGACACCAAGAAAATTCCGCCAAATATTCCTTTAGCAAATTTGGAGTTGGTAAACAGCGTTTTTCCTGAGCAGAGAATATTAAGCTCTGCACACACGTCGATGACACTACCTTTAGATGATGCGTACTATGGAATGATGGGAGAGTATTCAAATTGTATGCACTATTATCCGGCACAGCTTAAGCAATATGATGCTTGCAACAAAAATCCTGAGCTAAATTTTAATGGCGAGCTAACTGAGGAAAACCTGAAAGCCGGCACGCTACGCCGCCTGATGGTTAACCCGAATTTTTCAACACTTAAAATTTCCATGAGAAAATTTATTGATAGTTTGCCATGATCATTTGTCCCGATGCCAAGGTTGGCAGCATGTTTGTGCTAAATTAACTTATGGTTTCCGAATTCGAGTTGATCGGTCGTTTCTTCACCCGCGATACGCCCGGCGCGGTATTGGGCGTGGGCGACGATGCCGCGCTTGTGCGCGTTGGGAGCGGTATGGAGCTGGCAGTGTCAACCGACATGCTGGTGAGCGGAACGCATTTTTTTCCGGATGCTGATCCTTATTTTCTGGGTTACAAGGCGCTGGCTGTAAACCTGTCCGACATGGCGGCGATGGCGGCGCAGCCGCGTTGGGCGACTTTGGCTGTGTCACTGCCCGAGGTGGATGAGGCGTGGCTGGAAAAATTCAGCGCGGGGTGGTTTGCGTTGGCAGATGAACATCGCGTAGAGCTGATTGGCGGGGATACCACCCGAGGGCCGCTTAATCTATGCGTCACCATCATGGGTGAAGTGCCGCACGGTGCGGCGTTGCGTCGTTCAGGCGCACAGGTTGGTGACGATGTCTGGGTGTCCGGCGTATTGGGTGATGCCGCGCTGGCATTGGCGCATATGCAAGGGCATGTGCAATTGGCGGCGGAGGATTTTGCGGCCTGTTCTTTGGCGTTGCACCGGCCTATGCCGCGTGTGGCACTTGGGCTGGCACTCCGCGATATAGCGCACAGTGCAATCGATATTTCGGATGGACTGCTGGCCGATCTCGGTCACATCCTGGAATGCTCTAACGTTGGGGCCGAAATCGCATTCGCCACTCTGCCCATTTCTTGCGCAATGCTACCTTATTTTGAGCAACCACTGGGCAAGCACTGTGTGCTGGCCGGGGGCGATGATTATGAACTTTGTTTTACCGTAGCCGTTGCGCATCGTTCCGAAGTGGAGAAAATTGCCGTCAATCTCGGTCTGTTACTGACGCGCATTGGCTCCATCACGGCGGAAAAAAAGTGCGCAGTGCATGCTGCGGATGGCAGTATTGTCAACATTGAGGAATCAGGCTATGACCACTTCCGCTGATTCTCGCGTGCAGCCTTCATGGCGCTTTATCCTTAGTCACCCCGCGCATTTCCTTTCCTTTGGTTTCGGCAGTGGCCTGTTTCCAAAAGCACCCGGCACGGCGGGTACATTGGTTGCTTTCCCGATTTATTGGGTTCTCGCAGAGCGCCTGACTGATGCGCTGTTTATCCTGGTGTTGATCTGGGCCTTCGCCGTGGGTGTGTGGGTGTGCGAGAAGACCGGAAAGACGCTGGGCGTGCCCGACCACGGAGGGATGGTGTGGGATGAGATTGTAGCTTTCCTGCTGGTGCTGTTTTTTACGCCCGAAGGTTTTTTTTGGCAACTGCTGGCGTTTTTTCTGTTCCGATTTTTCGACATCGTCAAGCCACCGCCCATCCGTCACTTTGACCAGACATGGCACGGCGGTCTCGGCGTAATGTTCGACGATATTCTTGCGGCGGGCTTCACGCTACTAAGCTTGGCGCTGGTGAAAAGTGTGTTGCCGTGAAGAACATCCTTACAAATGGATTGGTAGCTGTTCTTTTTCTACTCGGTACGCTCAATGCCGCTCACGCTGAAGAATTTTCAGCCACGGTTATAGTCGTGATAGATGGCGATACTGTTCTTGTATTACGCGGCAATACGCAGATCAAGGTGCGACTGGCCGAGATCGATGCGCCGGAAAAGGCGCAGGCATTCGGTGACAAGTCCAAGCAATCGCTGGCCGAGTTGGTGCTGCATAAACAAGTGCACGTGGAAAGCCAGGCAGTGGATGTTTATGGCAGGTTGGTGGCGCTGATCAAAGTGGGCGAATTGAACGTTAACCACGAACAGGTGCTGCGCGGAATGGCGTGGGCGTCTTCCCGTTCCAGCAGGAGTGGAACACTACTCGCATTGCAGAATGATGCCATGAATGCCAAGCGCGGATTATGGGCGCAGACCGATCCGATGTTGCCGAAGGAATGGCGCAAGGCACATGCAACGCCTCGGCAACAAAATATTGTGCAGAATGATCTTTGCGGTAGTAAGCGATATTGTTCACAAATGAACTCTTGCGAGGAAGCGAATTTTTATCTATCGCATTGCAATGTCCAGTCTTTGGACAAGAATCGCAATGGCGTACCGTGCGAGAATTTATGCCCTGCTAAGAAGTAATCGTTTCCCAGCTGCACCCCTCGGCATCGCAGCGCAAGGCATTCCCTGTATCGTGCCAATCCCCCAGCACCCAGCGCTCGCAACTATGGCCATCCACCGTATGCAGGTGGCGCTTTAGCCGATGAGTGTGCCCATGGATCATGCGCGGATAATGATGCCGGCGTAACAAGCTTGCAACTGCATCCAGATTGACGTCCATGATGTCGTTACTCTTGTGTTTTTTTGCATTCTCGCTACGCGCGCGCAGTTGCGCAATGGCGGCCTTGCGCTGCGCCAGCGGCTGAGCAAGAAAGTTCTGCTGCCATACGGGTTCATGTACTTGTTTACGGAAATCCTGATAAGCAATATCGTCAGTGCACAGAAGGTCGCCATGGGTGAGCAACGTCGGCGTGCCATATAGGTCAAGCAGCATAGGGTCAGTTAGCAGCGTGGCGCCGCTCGCTTGTGCGAGTTTCTGGCCCATTAGCAGATCGCGATTACCATGCATGATATTGATGGCAGTGCCGCTAATGGAAAGTGCGTACAAGGTATCGGTAATCTGGCGATTAAATGGATCGTCGATGTCATCATCGCCAGCCCAGTATTCGAATAAATCACCGAGGATGTACAGTGTGTCGGCTCCAGGCGCGATCTGTTGAACGAAGTGCAGAAAGGCCTGCATGCTGTGCGGTTGTTCCGCGCAAAGGTGCAGGTCAGAAATAATTAAACTGTAGGCCACGGAATGGGAGGGGCCCTGACGGGCTTAAAGGAAATTTGTTATACAACGTTGGGGCGGCCCATGTTTCGTCGCGGCCTTGGTTATTCAATTGGGCCATTCATTGAAACGCGACGAAATTTGTTCCCGCCCAGCCATTTGTTTGCTTCGATATCTCAAGTCCGGCGGGCTTACTTAGTCGCCGTTCTTTAATTTACTGCACGACTACTTCTGCTTTGGTGAGGATTACGTCCTCCAGCGGCACGTCCTGGTGCCCCGATTTATTGCCTGTCTTGACTTTACGAATAGCATCCAGCACTTCTGTGCCTGACACCACTTTCCCGAATACGCAATAACCATAGCCCTGGCTATTGGGTGCAGTGTAGTCGAGAAACATGTTGTCTTTTAAGTTGATGAAAAACTGCGCTGTGGCAGAGTGCGGATCGGAAGTACGCGCCATGGCGACTGTATATTTATCGTTCGCCAAGCCATTAGCTGCCTCATTTCGAATGGTTGCCTTGGTGGGTTTTTCTTTCATGCCGAGGTCGAAGCCGCCGCCTTGGATCATGAAGCCGTCGATTACGCGATGGAACAGCGTATTGTCATAAAATCCGCTGTTCACATAGTCGAGGAAATTTTTGACGGTAACTGGCGCTTTTTCAGCATCCAGTTCGATGGTGATATTGCCGTGGTTAGTATGCAATTTGATCATGCTGATTTTTCCTTTTTGTGCTGAATGTTGTTGAGAAATGGGGGCAGCCTGTGCTGTGGACAATAGCAGGCAACCAAGTAGCAGGGTAGCGAATAATTGTTGAAGTTTCATTAATATGGTTTCCTCGTAAATGATATGAAGGGTGCCGCACCTAACCCCTTACGGGTAATTTTCATGCAACTTAAAGATTGTTGCCCATGATTTTGCTCTAATACTACAGGCTTCTATTTATAGAACCGACGAGCTCACGGTCACTATTTTCCATCACTGCACTTCTTCCGCTTTTTTGAGGACGACATCTTCTAATGGGACGTTTTCGAGTCCATAGCGATTGCCGGCCGCTACCTTGCTGATCGCATCCACAACCTCTGTGCCGGCCACTACCTTGCCAAACACGCAATAGCCAAAGCCTTGCTTATCGGATGCAGTGTAATTCAGCGAATCACTATCCTTCAAATTAATAAAGAATTGAGATGTGGCGGAGTGAGGTGCGGATGAGCGCGCCATGGCGATAGTATATTTGTCGTTTTTCAGGCCGTTTGCAGCCTCGTTTTTTATTGGCGCATTGGGGGATTTTGGTGCCATTTTTGCAATGCTGCTCATCGAGACTGTTCCCAACGCGTAATTATAGCCGCCACCCTGGATGACGAACCCATCGATCACGCGATGAAATAAGGTCTTGTAGTAAAAACCACTGTTAACGTATTCGAGGAAATTTTTTACCGTGACGGGCGCTTTTTCAGCATCCAGTTCGAGAGTAATTACTCCATAATTGGTATGTAGTTTAACTTTAACCATGCTAGATTTTCCATTTACAGGTGAAGGTTGGAAAGAGTGCCAACCGGTGCGATGCAGCATCACACGCAATTGAGCAGCAGGGAAGGTGGCCTATTTGGAGTGTCATTATGCTATTCATTACATGCTTCTGATATATAGCGGCATAGCGTTTCAATTCCCTGTATGTTGGAGTAAATATGGACATCAATGCAAGCGCCAAGGTCAATGACTGAGATGTGTCGGCAGTTAGGCTGAGGAACATGTAAATTATTTGGCGGCTCGCTCTTCTTGAATTAGCCATTTATTGTTTGATTTTACCAGACGAATGATTTTGTCAAAGGATGTGTTTAGGTAGTCGGAACGATAGGACTGATGAAAGGTGATGGTGGCATGACTCTCATCCGAGAAGCTGACCTTTTCATTGCCAATATTGATCTCGATATATTTGGGCGCGTTGATACGCACCTCGGTTTCTTTTTCCCACTGGTCGCGGCTTTCGCCGTTCGGGGTCTTAAAATCCATAGCATAGAGATCCAAATATTTTTTGGTATTTTGGGACGACCATAATTCGACCCATTCATGCAATGTCTTTAACACTTCAGCGCTGTTGAAGACAGCCGGCTTTGCACCCATCGCGGGCATGGTGGACGAAGCAGGTTCGGGCACGGCAGCGGCTACTTTAGATGGCACAGGCGTTACCCCGGGAATAGCTGCTTGCGGCTTGGCTGCACTGACTGTCGGGGTGCCGGGCTTATTCTTGGGGAAGAGATCATTAATGAGAGCAAGCTTGGTCTGTGTGGCGGTATTTTTCCGATCAAGTTGTAGCGCACGCTCATAAGCCTGGCTTGCCATTTTGGCGTAGATATCGCCCAAATTTTCCTGTGCGGTGGCGTAGTTTGGATGGTTGTGGATCGCCATTTCTAGCGCGACCCTGGCCTTGTCGTATTGGCCTTGCCCCGCGTATAACACGGCGAGGTTGTTATATGGCTCCGGCAATTCCGGGTAATCCTCAGTCAGCGATGAAAATATGCTTATAGCGTCATTGGTTTTGAGCTGAGTGGTGAGAATGAGCCCTTTCAGAAAGCGTGCCTGTGCATCATTAGGATTTTTGGTGAGGTAGGTGTCAACTCGTTTCAGTGCCTGCGCATGCTGATTCTGCTTGAACAATTTATTGATATCCTGGATTTCATCCGCGCCTACAGTGAGGCTGAAGCACAGTAACAGTGCGCCTCCGCATAGTGCTGCATGGAGGCCAAAACGGTTAAACTTGTCCATTATGTGGTAATTTTCCGAAATGATTTTCATGATTGACATGAAATATTTTGTTCGCCTGGGCGTATGAATAATTACGCCACGTTTTTACCAAAACTTCTCTATCAGTCAATCCTGCGTGATCATCACGCGGAATTTATGAAACATTCAGAATAAAAGGGTTACCCAAGGGAACCGGATTCTATCAAATCTGCCCATTTTTTACACAGCTTCTCATATCAGCTGACAAGGTCATCCGTGCTTCATCTGTTTGAGCAAGGAGATTTTCGGGTAAAATCATTGATCTTGCCTTGAAAGAACCGTCGATATAATGAGCAGCCACGCACAAGCACCCATCCCCCACTTCATCCGCAATATTATTGAAGCCGATCTGGCAAGTGGTAAACATACAGATATAGTCACACGCTTCCCACCAGAACCGAATGGATATCTGCATATTGGCCATGCCAAGTCTATTTGCCTGAATTTTGGTTTGGCACTCGACTATCAGGGCCACTGCAATTTGCGCTTTGACGACACCAATCCGGAGAAGGAAAGCGAGGAATATGCACGCGCTATTCAGGAGGACGTTCAGTGGCTGGGCTTTCAATGGCAGGGTGAGGTGCGATGGGCATCTGATTACTTCGAACAGCTTTACGGCTACGCAGTCGAGTTGATCAAGCAGGGCAAGGCTTACGTGGATGATCTCAGTGCTGAGGAAATGCGCGAATATCGCGGCACGCTTACTCATCCGGGCAAACCCAGTCCGTACCGCGAGCGCTCTGAAGCTGAAAACCTTGATCTGTTTCAGCGCATGCGCGCAGGTGAGTTTGTCGATGGCGCCAAGGTACTGCGCGCCAAGATCGACATGGCTTCCGGCAATATCAACTTGCGCGACCCGGCGATTTACCGCATTCGTCGCGCGCATCATATTCGCACGGGTGATGCCTGGTGCATCTACCCGATGTACGATTACACTCACTGCATTTCCGATGCGCTGGAAGGCATTACCCATTCGCTATGTACGCTGGAGTTTGAAGACCACCGACCCTTGTATGACTGGGTGCTGAATCAGCTGTCTATACCGGCTCACCCCCGACAAATTGAATTCTCGCGCCTGGAATTGCGCTACACCATAACCAGCAAGCGCAAGCTATTGCAACTTGTCACCGAGCAACATGTATCCGGCTGGGATGATCCACGTATGCCGACCATTATCGGTATGCGCAGACGCGGATATACACCGCAAGGCATCCGCGAATTTACTCGCAGAATCGGTATCTCAAAGAGCGAAAACGTGGTTGACATGTCTGTGCTGGAGGCCTGCATCCGCGAAGATTTAGAGGCGCGTGCGGCACGCGTGATGGCGGTGGTTAAACCACTGAAAGTCATCATCACCAATTTTGTGGCGGGCGAAAGCCAATCACGCGAAGCTGGCTTCCATCCGGAACATCCGGAATTCGGTAGCCGCGTGGTGCCGTTCAGCAAAGAGATTTGGATTGAGATCGAGGACTTTACCGAGAACCCGCCTACTGGCTGGCAGCGTTTGACGCCCGGTGGTGAAGTGCGCTTGCGCTACAGTTATGTGATGCGCTGTGATGAAGTGGTAAAAGATGTCGTCGGTAACGTAATCGAACTTCACTGCTCCATTGATCAAGATACGCTGGGCAAGAATCCAGTGGGACGCAAGGTGAAAGGCGTGATCCACTGGCTGTCCGCTGAACATGCACTGCCTGCGGAAATTCGTTTGTATGACCGCCTGTTTACCGTGCCGGAACCAGACAACGACAAGTCGCGCGATTTCTGTGAGTTCATCAACCCAGCATCGCTGACCGTGGCGCAGGGCTGGGTCGAGCCTGTCGTGCGCGACGCGGCACCTGAAACACATTACCAGTTTGAGCGCCTTGGATATTTCTGCACCGATCGGCATGAGCACCAACCCGATGGAAAGCTGACATTCAATCGCACCGTGACCCTCAAAGATTCGTGGATAAAAGACTAGGGTTGATAGAATCGTCGTGTCAGCGGACGATAGCGGGATTATGGGTGTTCTATCGTGCAGGGGTGAAAAAATGGAACGCCGGTTTACGGGCAATCGCTATGTAAACACTTTAAAAAATGTGTTCTAAAGGTTTTTGATGCTGAAAATTTACAATACTCTTACCCGCGACAAACAGGACTTTATTCCCATCGAACCCGGCAAAGTTCGAATGTATGTATGCGGCATGACGGTTTATGACTATTGCCATCTTGGTCATGCGCGGGTGATGGTGGTATTCGACATGGTATTTCGCTGGCTTAAGGCGAGCAGGCTGGACGTAACCTATGTGCGTAATGTCACCGACATTGACGATAAGATTATCAAGCGTGCTGCGGAAAATGCTGAATCTATCCATGCGCTCACGCAGCGTTTCATAGATGCGATGCATGAGGATGAACGCGCACTAGGCATTCTGCCACCGGATTTTGAACCACGAGCCACTCAATACATACCGCAAATGCTGGACATGATCGCCAAGTTGGAAGCTAATGGATTAGCCTATCAAGCGACTGATGGAGATATGAACTATGCGGTGCGCAAGTTTGCCAATTACGGCAAATTATCTGGCAAAACGCTGGCAGATTTGCGTGCCGGCGAGCGTGTGGAGGTGAATGATGGCAAGCTTGATCCACTCGATTTCGTACTGTGGAAACATGCCAAAGAGAGCGAGCCAGACGAAGTGAAGTGGGATTCTCCGTGGGGAAAAGGACGACCTGGTTGGCATATTGAATGTTCGGCGATGAGCCTGGCAACGCTGGGTAAACATTTCGACATTCACGGTGGGGGTGCCGACTTGCAGTTTCCGCACCACGAAAATGAGATTGCGCAAAGTGAGGGCGCATGTCATTGCAAGTATGTGAATGTCTGGATGCACAATGGCTTCGTGCGCGTAGACAATGAGAAGATGTCAAAAAGCCTCGGTAATTTTTTCACCATTCGCGAGGTGCTGAATAAATATGATGCGGAAGTCGTGCGCTTTTTTATCCTGCGCGCGCATTACCGCAGCCAGCTGAATTATTCCGATGCGCATCTGGATGATGCCAAGCAGTCATTGAACCGCCTGTACACAGCATTAGGAAAAGTTGCTGTGCCTATCCAAACGAGTTCAATCGATTGGAATGAACCTTACTCGCAACGTTTTAAAACGGCAATGGACGATGATTTCAATACGCCTGAAGCAATGGCAGTCCTGTTCGACTTGGCAAATGAGGTGAATCGCAGCCAATCAGTAGAAGCGGCACAGAAACTTAAAATGTTAGGTGAAGTGCTTGGCTTATTGCAGTGGAATCCTGACGCTTATCTGCAAGGAAGGCATCGTGTCAATGTGAGTGTTTCAGTTACAGGCCTTACAGGCACCACAGGACTAGGTATTGTCGACTTTACTCCACCGGGCTTTACCAAGAGTGTCCAAGCTCTAATTACCGAACGAACTGCAGCCAAACAATCCAAAAATTTCGCTGAATCCGACCGCATTCGTCAGGAGTTATTAGAAGCAGGAATTGTGCTGGAAGACTATGCATCCGGCACCACTTGGCGACGCGAATAGCCAAGGGCTGGGGTGGCTGATATCACCTGCATTCCGACTGACGAAGGCCGACTCTATACTCGGCATCCGTGGCAGTCAGTACTGTGCCTTTGCCACATTGGACAAGGCTAAAATGTAGCATATCAACTTAATATCAAGTATCATAAATCAGTTAGAAATTGATTCCTATTCCAAAGCTGGGTGGGTAATGCCATTATAAATATGTGATGGTATTCGAGCTAAATAGTGCGAAATAAGTAGTTAACTAATTTACGGAGGTAATTATGAACGCAGTAACCGAAATGCAAGACCCATTGGTGTTTACCGACAGTGCGGCCAATAAGGTTAAAGAAATGATTGAGGAAGAAGATAACGCCAACTTGAAGTTGCGCATTGCCGTAAGCGGTGGCGGCTGTTCCGGCTTTCAATATGGTTTTACTTTAGATGAAGTGACCAATGAAGATGACACCGTACTGAATAAAAATGGCGTGCAGTTGTTAATTGATCCGATGAGCTTCCAATATCTAGTGGGTGCAGAAATCGATTATCAGGATGGGTTAGAAGGTTCGCAATTCGTAATCAAGAATCCGGGAGCAACTTCTACCTGTGGTTGCGGGTCATCTTTTTCTGTGTAACCGAAGTATCCGGGATTTTTTGTAAACGGGGTTGAGTTATACCTTTATGTTCCCCAAGTCTCGATTTGATTAAATGCGAATGATGGCTTCTAGCCAGAGCTCCGCCACTGCATTGATTTTGCAAAAATCATGATAACTATCATTAGTTGCTAGGATAATTTTATTTAATGGTATATAATGCCGCGTCTTCGCTGTAATTTAGCGTCGTAGCGGACTGAGATTTCCCGGTTTCTGTATGTAAATTTAATTATTCTGAAGGAAAAACAAATGAAAAGTTTTGCTCTAGTTGCTGCCCTGTTGGCATTGTCCCTGACTGCTTGTGGCGAAAAGCCTAAGGCACCTGCAGTTGAGGCTCCAGTTGTTGTAACACCTGCTCCGGCTCCTGCGGCTTCTGCTTCGGCTCCGGCTGTTGTTGATGCAGCTCCTGCCGCTGGTAGTGCGGTAGAAGCCGCTGGCGCAGCTGGTACTGCTCCCGCCGCTCATGGTGCCGATGCCCCTGCTAAGGATGCAATGAAGAAGTAATTTCTTTTCTTGTACAAAATAAAGCCGATATAAAGTCGGCTTTATTTTTTTGTAACTTACCTCTAAACAATTTCTCGCCAGGCAAGTCCTTCTTCTTGCGTGGCTACCGCGACCCATTCCGGGTTGCAATTGAGCGCAGTGCTTAACGCATTTACCGCCAGTTCAGGCGTGTTATTTTTACGGCTTAGATGTGCAGCCACAATGTGCTGCAAACGGCTACAGTCCAGCCGTGCCAACAGCGCTGCCGCGTCCACATTATTCAGATGGCCGAATCGTCCACCGACACGTTGCTTAAGACTTAATGGGTAATCACTGTTGGCCAACAGGGTAGCATCATGGTTACATTCCAGCACCAAAGCATCACATCCACTTAGCGTCACCTCAATATGAGGTGTGGAACAACCAATATCGGTCAACACCCCCAACCGTTTCACACCATCGCTGAACATATACTGCACTGGCTCCGCCGCATCATGCGGCACGGGGAAAGGCTGCACCAACAGCCCATCGATGGCGAAGGGATGGTGTGAGTCAATTTTTGTCAGCCTGGGTGTATTGCCTGGAAATTTTGGGTGCGCACGAAATGTACCGTGCGTCAGCCATATCGGAATCGAATACTTACTTGCCAGTCGCGCTACCCCGGCAATGTGGTCGCCATGTTCATGCGTCACCACGATACCGTTAAGGCAATCAGGAGCCAAGCCAAGACGCGCCAAACGCATACAGGTATCAGTTAGTGGGAAGCCGCAGTCCATTAATACACAGGTTTTGCCAGCTTGCACTACCAGTCCATTACCTTCGCTACCGCTACCAAGTGAAGCAAAGCGCATAAACTAAAGTCGAGAGCTATTTGGTCAACTGTTTGTACAATGATTCCATAATACGCTGCGTGACTTGATCCTTGCCACCATCTCCGTTGAGCGCACTGACTTCACAGCCAGCGTTATTCTCACGCACGGTCACCCGATAACGTGCAGCTCCTTCGACCGAATTTTTAGTAGATTTTTGGTCGCTATCATCACGCCAGAACATCAAGTCATTAACCCAGCTTTTTTTCATTGCTATATCCTTGCTCGCACTTACAAAGTATATGCCGCTGACCCTATCCTTGTCCTTCACCTCAATGCCCGCCTGATCTAACGCCAATCCTACTTTGCGCCAGCTTTTGTCAAATGGCTCGTTCAGCATAATGATTTTGTTGCCGTTAATCTCTTTTAGCTTCGGCATGGTGGCCACTCCCAATGACGATTTAGCGACGGTCTCTTGTGACTTAGAAATTTGCCCTGCCTGAATCTGATTTTCAGTGCCGCCACTTAACTTGATCATCAATAACTGCAGCATGCTGGCTTCCAGCTCAGGATCACTCGGACGCTGCCTCCATTTATAGCCGTTCTTATCCACATCCAGTACTTCTTCCATGCCTCGATGGCTAATATAAATTTCAGAGCTACTACCATCCTTGCTACGCTCAAAGCGAGTACGGTACATATCCTGTTCGCCGGATGAATGAAGCTTATCGAATATCTTGCCAAGCATTTTACTTAACCCAGCTTTCTGGATTTTGGCGCGCCTTTCCGTCCAGTCTGTTTCGATGAGGCCAGCCGCAGGATTGTCGGATTTGATGATAAAACCTTGTTCCTGCCAAAATTCTTTCACCAGCGGCCACACATTCTCTACTTTGCCGCCCACGACTAGCCATCGCTGAGTGCCACTACGTTCTAAATGCACATTTTTAACTTCCGGCAATACAGAGGTGTCGCCACCAGCTTGCGCTACTTGACCTCCCTTAACAAAATCAGAAAAGTTTGCCACGACCTTGCCGTCACTACCCGGTATGGTATGTTGATTTTTAGTTTCAGGGGTGGTCAGGTCAGGTGGAACTTCCAGGGTCGGCATCTTCTTTGCGGCAGATTTATAATCGACACGCTGGTTTTCAAGGCCAATGGCACTGCATCCAGCCAAAATCAATAATGAAAAAAATAATGCGGTTAAATTTAAATATAGTGTTCTCATGCCATCCCTGAAATTGTTTATTTTTGAGCATTGCATAATTAAAAAATACTCTGACATTTTGGATACGCAGTAGTAACAGGCGGAATCCGCGTTCTGTCATTTCCCCCACGATAGCGAGGGATTGCACTGGTGCTTGGTCTGAATTAGGTTAGTCGATCGCTCCTGCCTGACGCATCGCACTCTTCACTATATCTTGGGAGGCTGTAGTTAGTGGCGTAAGCGGCAGGCGCAGTACATTCTTCATTTTCCCCATAGACGACACAGCCCATTTTACTGGTATAGGGTTGGCCTCAATAAACAAGTGGCGATGCAACCCAAGCAAGCGAAAATTGATCTCGCGCGCCTTGACCACTTCACCGTTCAAGGCGGCCAAGCACATCTCATGCATTAACCTGGGTGCCACGTTGGCGGTAACAGAAATCGTGCCATGTGCGCCCAGCAGTATCAGTGCCAACGCACTTGCATCATCACCACTATATATCGCGAAATCTTTGGGTGCCCGCAATATCAGATCACTCCCACGCTCGATATCACCGCTCGCATCCTTGATGCCAACGATATTTGGAATCTGTGCCAAGCGCAACACAGTATCGTTATGTATGTCCGCACAGGTGCGTCCCGGCACGTTATAGAGGATATGTGGCATATCCACAGCCTCGGCAATGGCCTTGAAGTGCAGGTACAAACCTTCCTGTGTTGGCTTGTTATAATACGGCACCACTGTCAGCGAAGCATCTGCGCCTGCCTTTTTTGAAAAAGCGGCCAATTCGATAGCTTCTTTGGTTGAGTTCGCGCCTGTTCCGGCAATCACTGGAATGCGCCCAGCCGCGTGTTCCACTGCCACCTGAATCAATAATTCATGTTCGGTTAAATTTACCGTAGGCGATTCGCCTGTAGTGCCGACCACCACGATACCATCCGTGCCCTGCATAATATGAAAATCAATCAGTGCGCGGAACGCAGCTAAATCCAGACTACCGTCCTCGTGCATTGGAGTCACGATTGCAACAATGCTGCCCTTAATCATGATGATCGGCAATGCAGATCGATCATCTAGCAGACTGTCTGACCTCAAGCTTTGTATATTCATACCATATTGTTTTTTCTAGATAAATGCGTTTCCCTAAATAATAGGCGCATCAATATTAATCAATGGCTTATGGGAGCAGTCCGACAGGCCACTAAGCTATTTATTTCTTAGTGCACGCCGAACAATTCAACATCAAAAACCAATGCTGCATTTGGCGGAATAGCACTTCCTGCACCTCTTGCGCCATAACCCAAATCAGCCGGAATAACGAGCGTGCGCTGACCGCCTACTTTCATACCAGCGACTCCTTGATCCCAGCCTTTAATTACGCGCCCTTCGCCCAATGGAAAAGAAAAGTGTGCACCTCGATCGCGAGAGCTATCAAATTTTATACCTTTATTATTTGGCATGGTTGCACTGTAAAGCCAGCCTGTGTAATGCACGTCGACCGTTTTACCGGCTAAGGCTTCTTTGCCATCGCCGACTTTGTGATCTGTTTTAATGAGTTTTGTAACGGCAGTCATCACATTATCAGTAGCTGTAGCAGACAATGCGTTCTGAGTTGACAACATCAAAGGTATCAGAAACATGCCAGAAAATATTAATGCTTTAATTTTATGCATAATCAAACCTCAGTAAAAAATAAGTTTGCAATAGTATCATTAATTATGAGGCGTTTAGCACGCCTCGCCTGTCGGCCTTTTCCCCTGCAAGCCCCGAGTAGTAATGTCTACAGTGAGCCGCCCGGACTATTTTGCAGTTGGTGCGCTAATGGATGACGCGGCATTCACTGCAGATTGTCCTTTAGCGGCCTGCTTCATAGCATATGCAGCTTCCGGAGCGATGTAGTTTTCATCATGCTTGGCTAACACCTCATCCGCGCGGAACACATTTCCAGCCTCAAGCTTGCCATGTACCACCACCCCTTTCCCTTCCTTGAAGAGATCGGGCAAGAAACCTTTGTACACAACCGGCATACTTTTGGCGGTATCGGTTATGCTGAAATGCACTGTCAAACCATCGCTCTGACGCTTGACACTGCCAACAACCACTAATCCGCCCATACGAAAGCCGCGCCCTTGTGGCGCTTCTTTATTAAGAACCTGGGTCGGGGTAAAGTACAGGCTAATATTATCGTTTAGTGCATATAACACCAAACCTATAGCGGCACCCAAAACAACGAGAGCAAGAACTATATATGCAAATTTTTTCTGACGCGGTTTCATGTTATTTGTCTTCCAATACCAATATTATCTCAGTCAGAATGGCTTATGAGTCAACACGACTTCGATTACTTCGAGTTTGTTTTGTAAAGTTTCGTTCCATTAGGAATATGAATACCCCGCGCTTGAGTCCGCATAGATTAAGCATTCTTGCCCAATTCGAAGAATTTTTCGCGATCCACGCACGAATTGACGAAACAATCAGCATAGCTGACAAACCCGTCCTAAAAACACTATGTTACGACATCTTCCGCATTGCGCATCAGGTGTAATTGCTCCAAAACAAGCGTTTTTCTGTGGCGCACCATCATAATTTCAATGATAAATATCAGCAATGCCATTCCATACGAGCCCCATATGTACCAAGCATAGCCCTTCATGGCAAAAAATTCACCCCAGTTCATCGCCTAACCTCCACGAGCTCAGATACCCACTGAGCCTTGCATTCACGCTCTAAAATAATACAACGCACACGTAATAAAGAAACCGCAATGGCATATAACCAGACCGCCAGCATCATGGTGAACATGCCCTGCTGCATAGCCACATGCATGCTGGTGCCGGTGAATTTCACCGTAGCTCCTTGATGCAGGGTATTCCACCATTGCACTGAA
>CAIRGS010000214.1 GCA_903878125.1 uncultured Nitrosomonadales bacterium
CTTTCCACTGCTGCGAATGCATTCAATCAATTTTTACTGAATGAAGCTGAGAGTCAGGTATCACCAACAACAAGCAAGCGAAGCCGCACCAAGTAAACAAAAATCTTTGTTTCCTGCCCTTATAATTATAAGCAGCAGGCAGCAGGCAGCATATGCAGCTATTCTGTCTATATGGTATGTATGCCAGACTAAATTAAGCAGACATCAAGGCAGTATTTCCTAATGCCGCACTCCCATTCCTTGCTCTCACGGTATAATCGCACTCATTTTTTACTGGCGATCTAGCCTGAATGTTGATTTTTCGCGGACTTCACTCAACAGGCAAAACGCCAGTTGCACTAACTATCGGCAATTTTGATGGAGTACATCTGGGCCATCAGGCGTTACTCAAGCAATTAAAGATGGCAGCGCAGCCACTCGGACTTTCGACAGCAGTGCTGGTATTCGAGCCGCATCCGCGTGAATTTTTTACACCGCAGGAGGCGCCTGTGCGGCTGACCAGTATGCGCGAGAAGCTTGAGTTTTTCGCGACTCTCGATGTGGATCGCGTCTATGTCTGTCGCTTTGACAGCAGTTTTGCGCAGATGAGCGCGGTGGATTTTATTCATGCTCTGCATGAGAAGTTGGCTGCGAAGTTTGTGTTGATTGGCGATGATTTTCGTTTCGGTAACAGACGTAGCGGCGATTTTGAGTTGATGGAGAAGATAGGCGAACAGCAAGGTTTTAAAGTTGAAGTTATGCATAGGGTGTCGCACGATGGCATACGCATATCCAGCACGGCAGTACGGGCTGCGCTGGGTGAAGGTGATCTGCGTGCGGCAGAGCGTTATTTGGGGCGACCTTACAGTATCAGCGGGCGTGTGGTTCATGGCGACGCTTTAGGCAGGCAGCTGGGGTTCCCGACCGCAAATATCCAGTTGATGCACAATCGGCCGCCGCTTACCGGTATTTTTGTAGTACAGGTGCGGGAAGATGGTCTGCCACCAATGCAGGGTGTGGCGAGCCTGGGTGTACGCCCCACGGTGAAACAAAACGGAAAGCCAGTATTGGAAGTGCATCTTTTCGATTTTTCGGGCGACATTTATAACAAATATTTGCGCGTGGATTTTATGCACAAGCTACGCGATGAAGTGAAATACCTCGACCTGCAAAGTTTGACGCAGCAGATTGAGCTCGACGTGTGCAATGCAAAGCAATGGTTTATACAACATGATTGACTATAAAAAAACTCTTAATCTCCCCGATACGCCTTTCCCCATGCGCGGCGATTTGGCCAAGCGCGAACCGCAGATGCTCGCCCAATGGCAGGCACAGCAACGCCATGAAAAAATACGCGCCACCAGCCTGGGACGTCCAAAGTTCATCCTTCATGACGGCCCGCCTTACGCTAATGGTGACATCCACATTGGCCATGCGGTGAACAAGGTTCTCAAGGACATAATTGTCAAAAGCAAGACTTTATCCGGCTTCGATGCGCCGTATGTGCCTGGTTGGGATTGTCATGGTCTGCCGATTGAATTGCAGGTGGAAAAAAAGTACGGCAAGGAGATGCCGCCCGCTCGCTTTCGTGAGCTATGCCGAGAATACGCCGCCGAGCAAATCGAGAGACAGAAAAGGGATTTTATTCGTCTGGGTGTGTTGGGTGATTGGGACAATCCCTATCTCACCATGAACCACCAAACCGAGGCAGATATCATCCGCGCCTTGGGAAAAATATTCGAGCGCGGCCATCTTTATCAGGGGCGCAAGCCTGTGAACTGGTGTCTGGATTGTCAGTCCGCGCTGGCCGAAGCTGAAGTCGAACATGAGGACAAAACTTCATCCGCGATTGATGTGGGTTTTGAAGTCATAAGTAACGATTCATTGGCTAAGGCTTTTGGCGTGTCTTTGTCGGGTGATGACAAAGCTTATGCGGTCATTTGGACTACCACGCCATGGACGTTGCCCGCTAATCAGGCAGTAAGCGTACATCCTGATTTTGATTATGTGCTGGTACGAACACCGCGCGGATTGCTGGTACTGGCTGCTGATCTGAAACAATCATGCCTGGATCGCTATGACATTGATGGGGAAACACTCGCCACTTGCAAGGGCGTTGCACTGGATGGCATGCCATTGCATCACCCATTCGATAAACGTGAAGTAAAAATTATTTGTGGTGACCATGTAACACTGGAAGCGGGTACAGGCTTGGTACATACCGCTCCGGCGCATGGACTGGACGACTATTTTGTTGGTCAGAAATACGGACTGGCTAATGATAGCCCGGTGGGCGACGATGGCAAGTTCATCGCCAGCACGCCGCTGGTCGGCGGTCTGTTCGTGTGGAAAGCGAATGATGTGGTGGTTGCCGCACTTCAGGACAGCGGGCATCTGCTGCACCTGGAAAAAATACAGCATAGCTATCCGCACTGCTGGCGGCACAAAACTCCGATCATTTTTCGTTCCACACCACAGTGGTTTATCGGCATGGAACACGTTCACTCCACGCAGTCCATTCGGAAGACTGGAGAGGGAGTGAACTTGCGTGACCTAGCCAATCATGCGGTCGAAGCCACCCAGTTCTACCCGGCATGGGGCAAGGCGCGACTGAAAGCGATGATTGCAAACCGCCCGGATTGGTGCGTGTCGCGCCAGCGTAATTGGGGCGTGCCGATGCCGTTCTTCGTCCACAATGAAACCACGCAGTTGCATCCGCGCACGCTTGAGTTGATTGAACAGGTCGCGCAGCGCGTTGAACAACACGGGATAGAGGCGTGGTTTTCGTTGGATGCCAAAGAGTTGTTGGGCGAAGAAGCGGTGCAATACCGCAAGCTTTCCGACACGCTGGATGTGTGGTTCGATTCCGGCACCACCCATGCATCGGTGTTGCATCGACGCAAGGATTTGTCATTTCCGGCAGATTTGTATTTGGAAGGATCGGACCAGCATCGCGGCTGGTTTCAGTCTTCACTGCTGACCTCCTGCGCCATGAATGACCGTGCACCCTACAACGCATTGCTCACCCATGGTTTCGTGGTGGATGGCCATGGTCATAAGATGAGCAAATCCAAGGGCAATGTCATCGCGCCGCAGAAAGTTTTTGATACGCTGGGCGCTGACATTTTGCGCCTGTGGGCTGCGTCCACTGACTATTCCGGCGAGATGACCATCTCCGACGAGATTCTGAAACGTGTGGTGGAAAGCTACCGTCGCATCCGTAACACTTTGCGTTTTTTGTTGGCGAACACTGCTGATTTCGATGTCCAGCGAGATGCCTTGCCAGTGGAAGAATGGCTGGAGATTGACCGCTACGCATTGGCGCTGGTAAGCCGGTTGCAGACAGAGATTACAGGCGATTATGCGCGCTACGAGTTCCATCTGGTCGCACAAAAATTACAGACTTTTTGTTCCGAGCAACTGGGTGGATTCTATCTGGATATCCTTAAAGATCGTCTCTACACGACGGCGCAAAATTCGCATGCACGACGTTCTGCACAGAATGCACTTCACCATATTAGCCATAGTCTGGTGAGATTAATGGCGCCGATACTCAGCTTCACCGCAGAAGAAGCGTGGGAAATATTGAGTGGCCAGCAGGACGTGAGCGTGTTTCAGCAGGGTTGGCTTTCCTTGCCGGATTTGCCTAAAACAGACGATCAAGTGTTAGTGCAAAACTGGACGATCATTTGTAACTGGCGTGCCAGAATAAATAAACACATCGAAGAGGTGCGCGCTGCCGGGCTGATTGGCCAGGCGCTGGCCGCTGAGGTGGAAATTTATGCAGCAGGTGAAAGTTTCGATGTGCTGGCTCGTTTAGGGGATGACCTGCGATTTGTGCTGATAACTTCGCGTGCTACCATCCATCGCGTCACATCTGAAGGGGAAGAGCGCATTGAAGTGACGCCGAGCAAGAATATCAAGTGCGAACGTTGCTGGCATTATCGCGCCGATGTCGGCATCGATCCTCAATACGCTACGCTGTGCGGGCGCTGCGTCAGTAATTTATCGGGTGACGGCGAGGTGCGGAAGCATGCTTAAGAAAAAACTTCATTCCCCTCTATCTCTTACGGAAAAAAAATGACGAAGCTGGTTGGGGGAGGTGCGGGGTTGATACGCTGGCTAAGCCTGGCAACGGTAATAATCATCCTCGATCAGATCACAAAACTGTGGGTAAGCCAGAGTTTTGTCTATGGCGAGAACATGGCGGTGACAGATTTTTTTAACCTGGTGCTCGTACATAACAGTGGTGCGGCGTTCAGCTTTCTCAGTAATGCCGGTGGCTGGCAACGTTGGTTTTTCAGCGCCATCGCCGCGATTGCTTCGGTATGGATAATTTTGCTACTGCGCAAACATAAGCAGGAGAAACTGTTTTGTTTTTCGCTGACATTGATACTGGGTGGTGCACTGGGTAACCTGATAGACCGCGCCGCTTACGGCTATGTGGTGGACTTCCTGGATTTTTACTGGAACTCTTATCACTTCCCGGCATTCAACATTGCAGATTCAGCCGTTACCTGCGGCGCGGGTTTGTTGCTGTGGGAAAGTTTTAAAAAAAACACATAGGATGTGTTTCTGCTATTGAAGAGATGAAATGGAACTATTACTCGCTAATCCCCGAGGTTTCTGTGCTGGCGTTGATCGCGCCATCGAAATGGTCGAGCGTGCGCTGACCTTGCATGGCGCCCCAATCTATGTGCGCCACGAAGTGGTACACAACGAGTTTGTGGTCGCTAATTTGCGAAAAAAAGGCGCAGTGTTCATTGATGATTTAGCCGCTGTGCCTGCGGGCAGCATCCTCATTTTCAGCGCACATGGTGTATCGCAAGCGGTACGAAGCGAAGCGGCGGCACGCGGGTTCACCATATTCGACGCAACTTGCCCGCTGGTAACCAAGGTGCATGCCGAAGTTGCGCGCCTGCGCGAGCGGGGCAAGGAAATTATAATGATTGGACATGCCGGACATCCCGAAGTGGAAGGCACGATGGGGCAGGGCGACGGCAGCATGTATCTGGTGGAGTCGCCTGCAGACGCGCAGCTTTTGGAGGTGAAAGATCCAGATAATATCGCCTTTGTCACCCAGACTACTCTATCTATGGATGATACCGCTGCCATCATCGCGGTGCTCAAGGCACGTTTCCCGGGTATTACCGGCCCCAAGAAAAATGACATTTGTTATGCAACGCAGAACCGTCAGGATGCGGTCAAGAATTTGGCCAGCCAATGTGACGTAGTAATCGTGGTGGGTTCGCCCAGCAGTTCTAATTCCAACCGCTTGCGCGAAGTGGCGCACAACATGAACGTTCCAGCCTACCTTGTTGATAACGCGGTAGAATTGCAAGCGGAATGGCTGTCCGGAAAATTGCATATCGGTATCTCGGCCGGAGCTTCCGCTCCGGAAGTGCTGGTTCAGGACGTGATTGCACGGTTACAAGAGCTAGGTGCAAAGAGCGTGCGTGAATTGGATGGCATTAGTGAAAATGTAGTATTCCCAATTCCCAAAGGGCTTGCCTGAACAAAATCTAGGATCGTGCGATATCTTTAAGCTGCGCACCAAATGTGGCTTCAAACCGCGAGCACGCCAATGCCAGCTTCGTCCGGGTTGAAGAGCAACCATGAAATCATCACCGCAGCCAACTAATCCAAGCATTTCAAATCCCACTAACGGGAAGGATGCGCATGTTTTCGGTGAATTACTGGAAATTGGGCGCACCGATGCAGCTACTGCTTTGCAGCAGCTTGTATCATGCCTGGATGGCCTTACACAGGCTGAAGCCAGTGCTCGCTTGAAGCAATATGGGCTGAACGCAATTGCACGGGAGCAGCAGTTATCTGCCTTGATGCGCTTGCTGAACAACGTCAAGAATCCATTGGTCCTGCTGCTTATTGCGCTGGGCGTTCTTTCATTTATGACGGGCGACTTGCGCGCGACAGTTGTAATTTTAGTGATGGTAATTCTGGGCATTGTGTTGCGTTTTGTGCAGGAGACGCGCGCTGATAACGCGGCTGCGAAACTTGAGGCGATGGTCAGTAATACGGCTACGTTGGTGCGAGACGGCAAGGAAAAGGAAGTTCCGCTCAAGATGTTAGTGCCGGGCGATATCATCCGGCTGGCAGCAGGTGATATGACGCCGGCCGATGTCAGGGTGCTGTCCGCTAAAGACTTGTTTCTCAATCAGGCGGCGCTTACCGGCGAATCTCTGCCGGTGGAAAAAAAGGCCGACGCTGCGCCTGCCAACGTTCACAACCCGCTGGAACTTGCGAATATCTGCTTCCTTGGCACCAATGTGGAAAGCGGTTCCGCAACGGCAGTGGTTATTTGTACCGGCAAGCAGACTTATTTTGGATCGCTTGCTGCCAGCATTGTCGGGCAGCGTCAGTTGACCAGCTTTGACAAAGGTATCAACAAGTTCACTTGGCTGATGATTCTGTTCATTGCCGTGATGGTGCCGACCGTCTTTCTGCTTAACGGGTTGAGCAAACATAACTGGATGGAAGCATTTCTGTTTGCTATGGCCGTGGCAGTCGGGCTGACACCTGAGATGTTGCCGATGATAGTCACGGTCAACCTGTCCAAGGGGGCATTGGCGATGGCGCGCAAGAAGGTGATTGTAAAGCGCCTGAATGCCATTCAGAACTTCGGTGCGATGGATGTGCTGTGTACCGACAAGACCGGCACGATTACCCAGGGCAAGATCGTGCTGGAAAAGCACTTGGACGTGAACGGCAAAGACAGCGAGAAGGTGCTGCATTTTGGTTACCTGAACAGCTTTCATCACACCGGCTTGAAGAACTTGCTGGACGAGGCCATCCTCAAGCATGATGAGCTGGAACAACACCTTCAAGTGCAGGAGAAGTACCGGAAGATAGATGAGATTCCGTTTGACTTCGTGCGGCGCCGAATGTCGGTTGTGGTGGAAGATAAAAGCGGATTGAACATGCTGATCTGTAAAGGCGCAGTCGAAGAAGTGCTGAGTCTGTGTACGTCGGTGGAACTGAATGGCGAGGTCATTGCTGTTCAGGTCGAGCATGATACCAGACGGCGGCAGCTTGCGGATGAGCTGAATGGTCAAGGTTTCCGCGTGATTGCCTTGGCTTACAAGCAAATGCAGGGCGCATCGGATGAGCCGGTTTATGCGATCAAGGATGAGTC
>CAIRGS010000215.1 GCA_903878125.1 uncultured Nitrosomonadales bacterium
GTTGATGCCGAGCGCGCGCAGACTGTCGAGATAGAGTTCCTGGATGTTGTCCGGCGATGGTTTGAGCACGACCTGGTACTGGTAGTAGTGCTGCAGGCGATTCGGGTTCTCGCCGTAGCGGCCATCCTTGGGACGACGCGAGGGCTGGACGTAGGCAGCCCTCCACGGCTCGGGGCCGATCGAACGCAGAAAGGTGGCGGTGTGGAAGGTACCCGCGCCGACTTCGATATCGTAGGGCTGGAGCAGAACGCAGCCCTGCTTGTTCCAGAAGTCCTGCAGGCGCAGGATGACTTCCTGAAAATAGGTGAACTGCGTCACCTCCATGCCATCCAGCCAAACCTCCCAGCCCAAGCCCCATGCGCCCAGCGTGGGCGATTCCCAATCGTCTTCCACAAAGCGGATATCGTGCTCACCGGTATTTATGCCCAGCGCGCGCAGACTGTCGAGATAGAGTTCCTGGATGTTGTCAGGCGAAGGCTTGAGCACAACCTGATACTGGTAGTAATGCTGTAAGCGGTTCGGGTTTTCGCCGTAGCGCCCGTCTTTGGGTCGACGTGAAGGCTGAACATAAGCGGCGCGCCAAGGCTCCGGGCCGATCGCACGCAAAAAGGTGGCGGTGTGAAAAGTGCCTGCGCCCATTTCGATATCGTAGGGTTGCAACAGAGCGCAACCCTGCTTGTCCCAGAATTGCTGTAGCGTCAGGATGATTTGCTGAAAAGTGAGCATGTGACAAAACCGGCGTGATTTGTGAAAGTCGCTATTTTATTCCAATTTCAATTGGATAGTGGAACAAGGCGGGGACGAGCGGACAATGCAGGAAACATTGTCTGTTTTATGAAGATAAATGTCGACCAGGATCACGACCTGTTAATTGCAAAAACCCTCTCTCCAACGCTCTCCCGCAAGCGGGAGAGCGTGTGATCGTCCCCTCCCCCGCAAGCGGGGGAGGGTTAGGGAGAGGGCAATGACCGCAAGTCAACTGCCATGCTGCGGGTAAATCCAAAACAATATGTTTCGTTATTTACGATTTTATAGCCCGTAATACCGTAGCCCCAATGTCGGCTGGATTACGTACAACGAACATGCCCAGCGCTTCTATCGTGTCAATTTTAGCGGTTGCGGTATCGGACTCACTGGTGATAATCGCGCCGGCATGGCCCATGCGGCGCCCGGGAGGAGCGGACAAGCCTGCGACATAGCAGATTAGCGGTTTGCGCATGTTTTTCTTTGCCCAGCGAGCGGCATCGACTTCCTGCGGACCGCCGATTTCACCAATCATGAGTACCGCATCGGTATCGGGGTCATCTTCAAATGCCTTTAGTACAGTCGCGAAGTCAGTTCCATTTACCGGGTCACCGCCGATACCGATAGATGACGATTGGCCGAGGCCGAGATCGCTCATCTGAGCGACGGCTTCATAGTTCAGGGTGCCGGAGCGAGAAACAATTCCGATTCTCCCCGGGGTGTAGATATGTGAAGGCATGATGCCAACCTTGCCCACGCCTGGTGTAATAATGCCGGGTGTATTCGGGCCGATGATAATCGAGTTGGTTCCCAGTCGGTAGCGCTCCACACGCACCATATCCTGAACAGGTATGCCATCCGCGATGACAACAATCGTTTTGATCCCCGCGTCGATCGCTTCCATGATCGCATCGGCGGCAAAGGGAGGAGGGGCGAAAATACCGGAAACGTCGGCACCTGTTTCCCGCACTGCTTCTTCAACGGTATCAAATACAGGCAAACCCAAGTGTTGCGTTCCGCCCTTGCCTGGAGTTACGCCACCGGTCACTTTAGTACCAATTTTCATCGCTTCTTCGGCGTGAAAGGTGGCGTGTTGCCCGGTAAACCCCTGAAAGATTACACGCGAATCTTTATTTAATAACACACTCATGAGTGTTCCTTTTTTAGCGGTACCACTTTATTTACAATATTGTTTACTTCCGCTACCGCTTTTGCGGCAGCATCATTGAGATTGCTGGCGATAATAAACGGGAATTTGGAGGCGCTGAGAATAGCCCGTCCTTCTTCAACATTTGTACCCGCCAGCCGAACGATGATCGGCATTGTTATATTCTGGTCACGCATGGCTTGAATAATTCCGGTGGCGATCCAGTCACAGCGGTTGATCCCGGCAAAAATATTAATGAGGATAATTTTAACGGCGGGATCCTGCAGCACGATGTGAAAAGCATTGGCAACTTTTTCCGGTGTGGCTCCACCCCCTACATCCAGGAAATTAGCCGGTCTTCCGCCATGCAGCGTAATCGCATCCATGGTTGCCATGGCCAGGCCGGCACCATTAACGATGCAACCAACATCACCGTCCAGTGCAATGTAATTCAAGCCATGTCCGGTAGCCTCAACCTCTTTTGGATCCTCTTCGTCAAAATCCCGAAGTTCGGAAATGGTCGGTCTGCGGTACAGTGCGTTGTCATCGAAAGACATTTTTGCATCCAGCGCCAACAACTGGCCATTGTCCACAATAGCCAGCGGATTGATTTCAGCCATCATGGCATCATTGTCCCGCATGCAGCGATAAAGACCCTTCATGATCTTAACTGCTTGTGGCAATAACGCGCCTTTCAGGCCGACCTTATAGGCAACCTTGCGGCATTGAAAATCGAGCAGGCCTACTGCGGGATCAATGATTTCCCGGATGATTCGTTCCGGTGTTTGCTTCGCAACCACCTCTATGTCCACCCCCCCTTCAGCGGAGGCGACCAACGTGATTCGCCGCGTAGCACGATCTATAACCAGCCCAATGTAATACTCGCGCACAATATTGCTGGCTTGTTCAACAAGGACGCGACGGACTAGCCTGCCTTCAGCCCCGGTTTGATGCGTAACCAGAAGGCTGCCAATTATTTCATCGGCGATGACTCGTACTTCATCAATGCTATTGCCTACCCGGACACCCCCCGCTTTGCCACGGCCCCCGGAATGTATCTGCGCCTTGACAACCCAACGCGACCCGCCTATTTCTTCCGCAACAGTGGCCGCTTGCGCGTCAGTGTGAACAACGCGCCCCGGTGGTACCGGAACGCCATAGTGTTTGAGCAAATCTTTAGTTTGATATTCATGAATATTCATAGCAAATTTCTCACTTAAGTCCAGGCTTGGCCGCCTGTATCTGATCTGCCTTGGCTACCAAAACTTGCGCCTGTCTGATGGATGCCGCATCGATAAGGCGACCATTCAGCGAAACCGCCCCTTTGCCTTCGCGCGCGGCTTGCTCCATGTTTACCAGAATACTTCTGGCACGGCTAACTTCTGCCTCGCTGGGTGTGAAGACTTCGTTGGCCAACGCAATTTGTGACGGATGGATGGCCCATTTTCCTTCAACGCCCAGTGCCGCCACGCCGCTCGCAACCGCTCTAAAACCATCTGGGTCGTTAAAGTCGCCAAATGGGCCGTCAATCGGCCTCAGGCCATAAGCGCGACAAGCAACTACCAATCTTGATAGCGCGTAATGCCATTGATCGCCCCAATGACGCGTCCGCTTTCCAGCTTCATCGGCGTCGGTAAGCACGGAGTAATTAGGATTAGCACCACCCATATTGGTTGTGCGTGCCTGGGTAGACGCTGCGTAATCGGCCACACCAAATACCATCGCCTCCATACGGCTTGGACATGCTTGAGCGATTTGTTCGATATTCGCCATGCCCATTGCCGTCTCAATAAGCACATGGATATTGACCGGCTTGAATTTCTTTGCTGCCTCGATTTGTTCCATCAGCGTTGCGACAAAATAGACATCGTCCGGCCGATTAACTTTGGGGATCAGAATGGTATCGAGCTTATCTCCGGCGGCTTCCATCACATCAACGATATCGCGGTAGCACCAATGCGTATCCAGTCCGTTGATTCGCACCGAAACAGAACATGCAGACCAGTCCATATCATTTAATGCTGCTATGACATTTTTGCGCGCCTGCTCTTTATCATCAGGCGCAACTGCGTCTTCCAAATCCAGAAAGACCACATCAGCACCTGCTGTTGGCGCTTTTTCAAGCATACGTAGATTACTGCCCGGAACGGCCAATTCGCTACGATGAAGTCGAGTTTTAACTGCCACTATATTTCCCCTTGATTTGTATGTTTATTTATTATGGTGACGCAACACCGATGTAATCGGTATGGTTTTTCTGGGTGCAAACTATATCACGATGTTAGCTCGACTTCATATTTTGACCCTTCATGTAAGTCAAGATAACCTCTGCCATATCAGCGCAATTCATCTGGCCAGAGGATTGAACACCAAGATAGATTTTCTATGAGACCCGACCCGCAATCAGGGGCGGGGCTTGTCCAACAAACGGGTTAGATGGTGGCTTCGCTACGCTCGTACGATCTAAATTTGTTAGGCTGATAGCTACAGAGACTCACACGTGCACAGCTTGCGCCACCAGGCGCACGCCCAGCGCCGCGCAGACACGGCTGATCGTGTCAAAGCGCGGATGCGCATTTGGTCTGAGCGCCTTATACAACGCTTCGCGGGTCAGCCCGGATTGCTTGGCGATTTCGCTCATACCCCGCGCACGGGCAATGTCGCCCAAGGCTGCTGCCAGCAAGGATGCGTCGTTATCTTCCAAAAAAACAGTCAGATACTCGGCAATCGCCTGTTCGCTATCGAGATACTCGGCAGCGTCAAAATCAGGCAGGTCAGCAACGTGGATTTTCTTGGTCATGGTCTACTCCTCAATCATCGCCGCGAGTTTCACGGCCTTGGCAATATCGGCAGTTTGTGTGGATTTATCACCGCCGCCCAGCATCACAATCAACACGCGATCCGCGTTGGATATAGTACATGCGCCAGCCCGGCCCGAAGTGTTCGCGCATCTCGAACACTCCATCGCCAACAGGTATGACATCCCCCAGATTACCCAGCGTGACATTACGCAAACGCTTCACCAAACGGCGTTGCGTCATGCCATCACGGATACCGCTGAGCCAGTCATTGAGTTCATCGGTGCGCTTGATCAAGAACATTCGAAAATGTATTCGAACCATTACATAAGGTCAACGTCAATTTGATAAATACAAAACATTTTGGGGCAGTGCCTGGCCAAGCACTGGCCGGGCTTGTCCAACAAACGGTTCAAACCGTGGCTACACTTCGCTCACACGATCTAACCTTATTTGTTAAGGAATTGTCGGCCATGAAATATCAATTTTTCTATGACTTGAAACACAGTCTCTCAGATAAAGATTTATAAGGCTCTGATACGGGACACCCTTTTCGTCAGCCATTTGTTTGAAGTAGTCAATAACATCTTCGCTTAACCGCATCGTGACAGATTTCTTGAGCATCGCTGCATAAGGATTTTTGCGGGATTTCATTGTGGACAAATCGTATTCAGTTTTCATGATCCAGTTCCTTGATAATAGTTACTTTCTTTTTTCGTGGCTTTCCTTGCCGAGATGATCCGAATAATGTTGCCTTCGTTACGTTCACAATGACAGACAATCAGGAGGCGAGCTTCGTCACTAAAGCCGAGCATCAAAAATCTGTCTTCTGACACGGAATTATCATCATCAAAGAATTGCACAGCGAACTCGTCGTAAAAGACAGATTGAGCTTCCTCAAACGAAACGCCATGCTTTTTCTTGTTTGCGGCCGCCTTAGTTGTATCCCATTCGAATTTAATCATAAATACATTGTATGTACGCAGGACAAATTGTCAAGAAGCTCTAACGCAGAACTTAAAGATGCGCTGGTCGCTCATCAAGGCCGGGTTCTCGCGGCGACTGGCAAAAGACGAGCATATTCGTGCCAGCCGCCAAGCCAAGCGTGAGCGCGGCATCTGGCAGCGGCGCTATTGGGAACATCAAATCCGGGATGAGATTGATCTTGCGCGGCACGTCGATTACATTCATTACAATCCCGTAAAACATGGCTGGGTCACTCACCCTGTTGATTGGCCACATTCAACATTGCATGGCACCATTGAGCGGGGGATGGCAGCATCGGATTGGGGTGGGCAAATGGGTGATGGAGTAGATGGTTATGGCGTGAAATGAAGCCCAACATCACAGAGGGCGGATGAACAAACGCGTTACCGACATGCCGATACAGCGGAAGGTACATGAAACCGGATAGGTGCTGGTCTGATAAATCGTCCTCCAACCCTGCTACTTCTTGCTCCCCCCAGTTTTTCTACACCGATTGATTTCGGGTACAATCCTGCGCAATGACTGACCGCCTACCTCGCCCCATTCCCGCCGGATCTCTTCACGCTCGTCGTGCCGCACGTATTGAATTGCTTGCTCCAATCGAGTTTCCGCTGGACCTGCCGGTGGTATTGCGGCGTGAGGAATTAGCGCAAGCCATCGTTGCCAATCAGGTGATCATCGTGTGTGGTGAGACTGGTTCTGGTAAAACCACGCAGTTACCTAAAATCTGTTTGAGTCTGGGCCGGGGTGTGCAAGGCGTCATTGCCCACACCCAGCCTCGCCGTGTCGCGGCGCGGTCTGTGGCAACGCGCATTGCGTTTGAACTGAAAACCGAGTTGGGTGGACTGGTGGGCTACAAGATTCGCTTTAATGACAAGGTATCGCCGGATACCTGCATCAAGCTGATGACCGATGGCATTTTGCTGGCGGAAATTCAGAGCGATCGGCTGCTGAAAAAATACGACACCATCATTATCGACGAGGCGCATGAGCGCAGCCTGAATATCGATTTCCTGTTGGGTTATTTCAAGCAGCTTTTGACACGCCGCCGTGATCTCAAGCTCATCATTACTTCTGCCACGCTGGATGCGGAGCGTTTCGCTAAACATTTCAGCGGTGCGCCTATCATGCAGGTCAGCGGCCGCAGTTATCCGGTGGAGGTGCGTTATCGGCCGTTGCAGGAGAATGCCGAGGGCGCAATGCAGGATATTCCACAGGCGGTGTGTGCCGCGCTGGACGAACTGGCAGTGGGTGGCTTGCGCGGCGACATTTTGGTATTCCTGCCGGGCGAGCGCGAAATCCGCGACACTGCGGAAGCTTTGCGCAAGCATCATCCCGTTGGTGTGGAAATCTTGCCGCTGTTCTCGCGCCTGTCGGCTGCTGAGCAGGATCGTGTATTCAAAACTTCCGGCATGCGCCGTGTCGTGCTGGCCACCAATGTCGCGGAGACTTCCTTAACCGTGCCGAATATCGGCTACGTGATTGACAGCGGGCAGGCTCGCATCAATCGTTACAGCATACGGCAAAAAGTTGAGCAATTGCGCGTGGAGAAAATCGCGCGTGCCTCCGCCAATCAGCGCGCCGGGCGTTGCGGGCGGGTGATGAGCGGGATATGCGTGCGATTGTATGACGAGCCGGATTTTCTGGCGCGCACAGAATATACCGATGCGGAAATTTTCCGTGTGTCATTGGCAACCGTAATTTTGCGTATGAGTGCCCTGGGTCTGGGCGAAGTCGAAGAATTCCCGTTCATCGAGCCGCCCGGATCGCGTTCAATTGCTGATGGCTATCAGTTGCTGGCGCAATTGAATGCGATAGACGAAGAGCGGCAGCTGACACCGCTGGGACGCGAGCTGGCCAAGCTGCCGCTCGACCCGAAAATCGCCCGTCTGCTGCTGGCGGGAAGGCAATATCACTGCCTGCAGGAAATTCTCATCATCGCCAGCGCGCTGTCATTGCAGGATCCGCGTGATCGTCCTTCGGAGTGGCGCAAAGCGGCGGATGACGCGCATCAGCGTTTTAATGATGAGCGCTCGGATTTTCTAGCCTATGTGAATTTGTGGGCATGGTTTCAAGAGGCGGTGAAGCATAAAAAAACCAAGCGCCTGTGGGCAAATGAATGCCGCGAGAAATTCTTGTCGCCACTGCGTCTGCGCGAATGGCATGAGCTGTATCAGCAGTTGCACGCGCAGGTTGCCGAGATGGGCATGCGGCTGAATGAAACGCCTGCCAGCTATGAGGAAATCCACAAGGCGCTGTTAACCGGTCTGCTGGGTAATATCGGCTGCAAGAGCGTGGACCGCGAAGCGCATTATCAGGGCGCACGCGAAATAAAATTTTTTATCGTGCCGAATTCGGCGCTGGCGAAAAAAAGCCCAAAATGGGTCGTGGCCGCTGAATTAACCGAGACGACGAAACTGTATGCTCGTTGTGTGGCGCGCATCGAACCGGAATGGCTGGAAGAAGTGGGTGCGCATCAGATCAAGCGCCACTATTTTGATCCGCACTGGGAGAAGAAGGCGGCACAGGTAGTGGCATTTGAACGCAGCACTTTGTATGGCCTGATTATCAACCCGAAAAAACGCGTGCATTACGGCCCGATGAATGTGCCGGAATCGCGCGCGATATTTATTCGCCAGGCTTTATTGGAGGGCGAATTTCATACACTCGCGCCCTTCTTCTCGCACAACCAGCAATTAATCCGGGACATTGAGGCGCTGGAGCATAAGGCGCGCCGACCGGATGTGCTGGTGGATGACGAATTGATCTTTGCTTTTTACGACAGCATCATCCCGCCGCACATTCACAATGGCGCGGCATTCGAGTCATGGCGCAAGGAGGCGGAACGCGCCAATCCGCGCCTGCTATATCTTCAACGTGACGACCTGATGCGGCACGAGGCAGCAGGCATCACCACCGATCAATTCCCACCGCAACTGGTGATGAACAACATCAGCTATGCACTGGCTTATCATTTTGTGCCGGGCAAGAGCGACGATGGTGTGAATCTCACCGTGCCGCTGGCTCTGATTAATCAGGTATCGGCTCCGCGTTGCGAGTATTTGGTGCCCGGCCTGCTGGCAGAAAAAGTGACACAATTGATCAAGACTTTGCCGCAGAAGCTGCGCCGCCATATGGTGCCGGTGCCGGAATTCGCCGCCTCGTTTTGTCGTGCGGTGCCACCTTCGGATACACCCCTGCTGCAAGCATTGGCACGCTTTATTCGCGAACAAAAACAATTGGAAGTTTTACTGGATGCATTTCGGTTAGAGCAATTACCGGCTCACCTGCTTATGAATTTTTATGTGGTAGACGAGCATGGCAGACAGTTGGGTGTTTCGCGCAATTTCATTCAGTTGCGTGCCGAGCTTGCACCCAAGCTTGCGCCATCCGCTGCAAAGGGTGCAGCCACAGAACAAAAGCCTGTGCGTTTTAGCGATTGGAGTATGGGTGTAGAGGGTTTGGGTGAGTTCAAGGAAACTTCAGAAATACACCGCGCCGGACAAGTTGTAACGCTATTCAACGCCTTGGTGGATGAAAACGATGCGGTGTCTTTACGAACTTTCGATACTCGCGATGAGGCGCTGAGCGCCCATCGTGTCGGGTTGCGGCGCTTATTTATGCTGGCGCTCAAGGATCAGGTTAAATTTCTGGAAAAGAATCTGGGCTTGCAAGCAATGGCAATGCAGTTTTTGTCCTTTGGCAGCATCCAGGATTTGCGCCGCCAGATTTTGGCGGTCACCTTTGATCGCTGCTGCATGAATGAGCCGTGGCCAACAAATGAAACCGAATTTACTGCGCGTTGCAAGGAAGCCAAGAGCCGTTTGACGCTGGTGGCGCAGGAAATCGCGCGGCTGATCAGCGTGATCCTGGCCGAATATCAACTCGTGCACAAAAAAATTCAAGCTGCCAAATCAAACGAGCAGGCCGTCCAGGATATGCGCATGCAGAGCGAATGGCTGTTGCATAAGGAGTTTATCGCGCGCATTCCTTACGAGCGTTTACAGCATCTGCCACGCTATCTTAAAGCGATCAATGTGCGCTTGGAAAAGCTGCGCGGCGATGCGGCACGTGATGCACGTCAATACGCGCAAATGCAATCCTTGCAGCAGACTTGGCAACGCAAAGTGACTGCGCAACAAGGTAATATAGATGCGCGGATGGAAGAGTTTGGTTGGCTATTGCAGGAGTTGCGCGTGTCGTTGTTTGCGCAGGAATTGAAGACGCCGGTAATTGTGTCGGTAAAGCGGCTGGAAAAATTGTGGGAGACGATGTAGCTTTGCCAAATATTTGCCCCTTAATTATTGGCCTGCCAATGGAAATATGGGGGAATTCGCTGTCAGGTATAATCCGCGCAACCTGACCGCGCTGGCGGTAGCGGGGTTTGAAACTCATTGTAAGGAGATTAGATGTCGGACAAACTAAATGCGCAAGAAGTTGCCATGCTGCGCGAGGAGCTGGAAATATTGATGAATGAGCGTAACGGCTTGCTGAAGGTGGCGGGAGCCGCAGCAGTGCTGGTGGCAAATACCGATGGTCGCAACCTGCCGCCGGAGGCAGCAGAAGCGGCGGCGATGCTATCGAAGTGCGTAAATGATCTGTCCGAGGAAACACTGAAAGATGCGCTGGAAACTGTGCATGCCGAGGTTGGTCCCGGCGATTTGTAAATCCTTGACGGGGATAGTCAGATGAATGCGCCAGAAAAACTGGGCTTGATTCTGACCGGAGGAGGCGCACGCGTCGCCTATCAGGTGGGCGTGCTGAAGGCCATCGCCGAGTTTCTGCCGCGCCATGCGCACAATCCCTTCCCTATTATCTGCGGAACCTCGTCAGGCTCGCTTAACGCGGTTACGCTTGCGGTGAATGCCCGGTCTTTTCGCAAAGGCGTGCAATACCTCCTTAATATCTGGAAAAACGCTCACGTTGATAATGTTTATCGAACCGACCCGGTAGGCGTTTTAACGAACAGTGCGCGCTGGCTCGCAGGGCTGATCTTGAGCAGTATGGGCATCAATAAGTTGAACCAGGTATCGCTGCTGGATAATGCACCGATGGTGACGATGCTGGAAACAACGCTGCCCTATGAAAAAATCCAGGAAAATATTGATGCTGGACATCTGTACGCGCTGAGCATCACTGCCTCGGGCTATGGTTCGGGGTGCTCGGTGACTTTTTACCAGGGAGTGGAGGGAATTCCGCCCTGGAAGCGGGCGCATCGTCTCGGCATTCCAACCAAGATCGAGCTCAAGCATTTATTGGCCTCTTCAGCTATCCCGTTTATCTTTCCAGCGGTACCCATCAACCGTGAATATTTTGGCGATGGCTCGATGCGCCAAATCGCACCTATCAGCTCTGCGCTGCATCTGGGCGCAACGCGCGTGCTGATCATCGGCTTGGGTCATAGCGAGGAGGAACAAATCCGTAGCAAGATATATGACTATCCTTCGCTAGCGCAGATTGCCGGCCATGTTATGGATAGCATTTTCCTCGACAGCTTGAAGGTGGATGTGGAACGTGTGGAGCGCATCAATCATTCAATCGGAATGTTATCGGAAGATGCTCAGCAGCAAATAAATTGGCGCCATATCGATGTGCTGGTGATTGAGCCGAGTCAGGCTATTGAGAAAATCGCCGAGCGATATGTTATGCACTTGCCGTGGACTATCCGTTTTCTGTTGCGCGGGATAGGCGCGATGCGCCGTAGCGGGGCAAATCTGGTGAGCTACCTGCTGTTCGAAAAGAATTTTTGCCGCGCGATGATCGAGCTGGGATATCAGGATGCACTGAAACAGAAGCAAGAAATCCTGGCTTTTATAAATCCGCACGAAAAAGCAGCGGAAAACTTGCCACAATGAAAGCTGCCGGCATGGGTGCAAGTATGGGTGCAAGAATGGCCGCGCCCCACCCATGCGCCATGATGAAGCCGCTTACTTTCGCCTTGCTGCGCCTGTTGGTGGACGGAAAATTTCATTCCGGTGAAATGCTGGCGCAGCGTTTGGGCATATCGCGCGCCAGCGTGAGCAATGCCTTGCATGGGGTAGACGATTATGGCTTGGCTTTATACAGCGTGCCCGGCCGTGGCTATTGCCTGAACAATCCGCCGCAATGGCTTGATGCGGCACTTATTGCTCGCCATCTAGGTGAGCAGGCGGGACAATTCCAGATTGAAATTTTCGACAGCTTGCCCTCCAGCAATACGCTGCTGTTACAGCGCGCAGCGCAGGGCGCATCCAGCGGCAGCGTGCTGGCGGTGGAGCTGCAAAGCGGCGGACGTGGGCGATTGGGGCGGCCATGGCATTCCGGCTTGGGCAACGCGCTTACGTTCTCGCTTTTGTGGCGCTTTGAACTTGATTTGTCGGCGCTGTCCGGCTTGAGCCTGGCAGTTGGAGTGGCGTTGATCCGCGCCTTGCACACACTTGGCATGACCAGCGCACGGCTCAAATGGCCGAATGACGTGCTGGGCGGGGATGGCGGTAAACTGGCCGGCATTCTGCTCGAGGCACAGGGTGATATGTTGGGGCCAAGTGCCGTAGTAATTGGCATTGGCCTCAACCTGTCGACGCCTAAGCACCTGTTGGCGCAGATCGATCAACCGGTGTCGAGCCTGGAAGACATGGTGGCTAACATGCCGGGAATTAATGTGCCGGAACGCAACTATTTGTTCGCGGTGATTTTGCGTGAGTTGCAGACAATACTTCATGAATTTGCCAGCAATGGTTTTGCGGCGATTCGTGCGGAATGGGAAAGCCATCACGCTTTGCAGAACCAGTCGGTACGATTACTGTTGCCGGATGGCAGAACTGAAATCGGCATCGCGCGAGGCGTAACCGAGGATGGCGCGCTTATTCTGGAAACGGTGGGCGGAATGCAAATATTCAATGCGGGAGAAATTGGTTTGCGCGCATCATGAAAATGCTACTGATTGATGCCGGCAATAGTCGTATCAAGTGGGCCACGGTAGAAGGCGGCCTGTGGTTACAGCAAAACGTGCTTGAAAATGTGCATGCGCCAGCATTGAGCATGGCATTTTCGGAATTGCCGCCACCGGACAGAATTCTCGTATCCAATGTTGCTGGCGAGAATGTGGCGCAAGTGCTATCCGCAGCCTGTGCCGTTTGGCATTGTCCCATCGAATTTATCGTGGCCCAAGCAAGGCAATGTGGTGTGCTTAACTCCTATGAACACCCTGCGCAACTTGGCAGCGACCGTTGGGCAGCACTGATCGCGGCTTGGCATCTAGAGCTCGCATCCTGTCTGGTGGTAAATTGCGGCACAGCAACTACTGTGGATGCACTGTCTGCCGAGGGTGAATTTTTGGGCGGGTTAATCCTGCCGGGTGTGGACATGATGCGTAGCAGTCTGGCTGCAGGCGCAGCCCAATTAGCACAGACAGTGGGTGTCTGGCGCGAATTTCCGCGCAATACCGCCGATGCCACGTTCAGTGGCTCAATCCAGGCGGCCGTAGGCGCTATCCGTTTGCAGTTTGAGGCGTTAGCCGTGCGAGGGAGCGTGCGCTGTCTGTTGAGCGGTGGCGCAGCGGATAAGGTGCAGACGCATCTCAAATTGCCATTGGTGCGGGTGGATAATCTGGTATTACGTGGCTTGCAAATAATTGGCCAGGAAAATTAATATTGAACGTGTTAATTTTTCAGTTTTTAATAAACAGCGTGTCTCTCTGACGAAAATATTTTCAGGTTTGAAAATCAAGATGAAAAATGAGGTAATCATGAAGTGGCTATTCGGGTTATTGCTGCTGGCGAATTTGATATTTTATTCATTCATTCAATGGGGTGAAATATTGATTGGTGGAAATAAAAACTTGAAGCATCAATCGCCGCTGAACGTGGAAAAGATCAAGCTGCTGGATGCACCGACCATACCACTGGCAACTTCGTTGCCTTCCGCTTTATTACCAACATCGCAGGATCAGAAAGCATTCACCGATATTTGCCTGGAGTGGGGAGAGTTTTCCGGCACCGACAGCGTGCGTGCCACGGCAGCTTTGACCACGTCGCAACTAGCTAACAAGCTGACACAGCGACAGACTGAATATGCGATTGGTTATTGGGTATATATGCCGCCCGCAAAAACCCGAGCAGCAATGGTTAAAAATATCGCCGAACTCAAGGCACATAATGTTAAGGATTACTTCACCGTGCAGGACGCCGGACAATGGAAGAACGCCATTTCGCTGGGCGTATTCAAGTCAGACAAGGCAGCGCGCAAAGTTTTTGATAGCCTCCGGGCGAAAGGCGTAAAAACTGCCGCGATGGGAGAGCTCATGAGCAAGTTTAAACTTACGGTATTTGTGCTGAAATCCCCAGACGCAGCGGCAATTGAGAAAATGGTAACCTTGCAAAAAGAGTTTGACGGCAGCGCGGTGCATTTGGTGGCTTGTGATTAGACTTAAGCATACAGTGCAAGTGCCAGCGCAATTGACAAGAAGCGGTTAAATCTGGAGAATGCCGCGCTCTTCGTGGCAATTTAGGGCGGTTTGACTAAAGCGACGACACGATTTCAGGTGATATAGCTCAGATGGTTAGAGCGCAGCACTCATAACGCTGAGGTCGGTGGTTCAACTCCACCTATCACCACCAATAAGCAGTATAAAGCAGTGCAAGCAAGTCCATCAAACCCGCGACTATCCTAGTGATTCGCGGGTTTTTTGCTTTACCGCGTCCATTCTCGTATATCGCAATCTTGATGATATTGGGGGCACAATTATCATGTTTATGCCCCCAGTAAAATTTTATGCCCCCAGCAAGGTGATGACGTCAAGCTATCGGATGCAGCGGCAAGGAAAGCAAAGTAAAGCAAAGCAAAGCAAAGCAAAGCCTGAAGCGAAGGCCTACAAAATGGCGGATGGGGGTGGCATGTATCTTGAGGTTATGCCGACGGGTTCAAAATACTGGCGGCTCAAATATCGTTATGGCGGCAAGGAGAAGTGCCTATCCTTCGGCGTATATCCAGATGTGAGCTTGGCCCAAGCCCGTGAACGTCGAGGTGATGCACGCAAGCTACTGGCGAATGACATAGCCCCGGCATAGTGAAGCAGGCGCAAAAGGCATCCAAATTAGAGCTGGCAGAAAATAGCTTTGAAGTGATTGCCCGCGAGTGGTTCGTGCGCCATGCCCCCAACTGGAAAGAAAATCATTCGAGCAAGATTATCGCGAGACTGGAAAAAGATATTTTTCCATGGATCGGTGCGCGGCCTATTGCCGAGATTGCTGCCCCTGCATTACTGGCAACGATACGCCGAATAGAAGCCCGTGGCGCACTGGAAACGGCACACCGCGCCCTTGCCTGTTGCGGGCAGGTATTTCGCTATGCCGTATCAACCGGACGCGCTGAGCGTGATCCTACAGGCGACCTGCGCGGTTCACTTCCCCCGGTAAAAAGAGACAAGCACTTTGCCGCGATAACCGAACCAAAAAAAATGGGCGAACTGATGCGCGACATTGATGGCTAACAAGGATCGTACATTGTCAAAAGTGCATTTAAGCTATCCCCCTGCTATTCGTGCGACCCGGAGAGTTACGCAAGATGGAGTGGAAAGACTTGAACCTGGATGCGGCTGAGTGGTGTTACTTCATCACCAAAACAGAAACACAACACATAGTTCCGCTGGCACGTCAGGCCGTCGAAGTTCTGCGCGAAATTCAACCGCTGACCGGGCGCGGCAAATATGTATTCCATGGCGAACGCTACCACGACAGGCCAATGAGTGATAACGCGATTAGATCGGCACTACGACGCATGGGGTGGGCGAATGACGAAATGACCCCCCACGGATTCAGGGCAATGGCCTCCACTATTCTGGACAATATGGGATATAAGCAGGAATGGTTAGAGCGACAGCTTGCCCATGAAGAGCCGAACAAGGTTAAAGCCGCTTACAAGCGCGATGCGTGGCGCATGTACCTGCCTGAACGCACAGCCATGATGCAGGCGTGGGCGGACTATCTGGACAAGCTGAAAGCTGGCGCGGTCGTCATCCCGCTGCGCGCATAATTCGAGTTATCCACGCCTAGCCCGACGGGGCGAAAACGGACACCCTTATCCGCTGGCGTGGGTTCTAATTTGAGGGCAATACGATAGGGGCGTGCGATGGCAGCTTGGAAAGCAATTCCTTCATGGTTCAAGTTAGAAAATTATGACGACTGCGCCAACTTTGATTAATTGGAATGGGTCAGTGAGTTAAGAGATAGCAGGTGGCTTTGCCATAATCTTCCGTATTGCTTAACGCACGCACTCGCATCCTTTGAAATTTTTCTGCTGCCAGTCACGAGCCATAATCTGCGCTTGTGCAATTTGTTGCGATGTCATTTTACTTGCAACGAGGTCACGGTGTTTCACCCTGTTTGCAGCGCCTGATGCAGCGCCAAGATTGAGCCACATGTGTGCGCGAATGTAGTCCTGCGCAACGCCTTGCCCGTTGTTATACATAGATGTTACAGATTCAGAGTAAAGAGTAGCGCTCTTTTATTCTCTTAATAAGAGTCACCCCTCAAGCGATCAGTTCGACCCTGCCGGTATCCAGATGATATAACCCACCGACGACTCGAATTCTCTTCTGGTCGTGATAATAATCCAGTATGGGTGTTTTATTTTTCAGTCTTTCAACTGTCATGATGACATTCTTCTTGGTCACATTAGTCAAGCGATTAATGGAGTTGTCACTGACCGCTCTGACCGCTGGTGCTATCGCACTGGACAGTAGCTGAATATGTCCTGGGAAGTTTTTATGATGATCAACGGCCTCAATCGCTGCCTTGACCGCACCACAATTTTCATGACCAAGTACCATGATCAGTGGTGTATTTAATACAGCGACTGAATACTCGAGTGTGGCTATATTGTCATTTGTTATGTAGTTACCAGCACCTCGGGCCACAAACAGATCCCCGTGCGACTCATCGAAGCAGTGCTCAGGGCTGACCCTCGAATCAGAACAACCTAGAATGCTAGCGTAGGGATTCTGCCCCTTGACCAGAGCATCCTGGACATCATGAAAGTTAAGGGGCAACGATTGGCCGGCAACATAACGCTCGTTACCCTTCATCAACCTTTCCAGAGCCTGGTCAGGTGTCAGCACATTTTCAGGTTTTGGCGGGATTTTGGCATGTGACTTGGCCGATTGTTTTCCCTGAGCTGTTGCGATGCCAGCACCCGCAAGACCTAAGCCGATGGCGGAGACCACAGCCAGTTTGAGAAACGAACGTTTGCTTGGGTTCTGGCTGAGATTCTGTTGGTCTAAATTTTTTTGATCACATCGATAACACATGCCGAGAATTCCTTTCAGTTCACATTATAAAAATTGGCGATTACAAC
>CAIRGS010000216.1 GCA_903878125.1 uncultured Nitrosomonadales bacterium
GTTAACTTCAACTCCGAGATATTTTCTAGGCAACTATTGATAACATATGCCGAGAATTTTGAAGGATCATCATTAGGGCCGTAAATATATTGAAGCTTAACGTTCCAGAAACGCATTTTTTTACGCATCGAAAAAAATTTACCTAACTCTAAGAATTGATTCTTTGAAAGAGAGTAAGGGTTAAGATATTTATTCAAAGTGGTATCAGCGTTAAGAAAGGTCTCAACTCCCGCATGGTTTCCAGCTTCAAGCAATCTCAATGGAAACTCGATGTTGGCTGCAAAAACATCACTTACTTTTTCATTGTTACGTCCATAACATGTTGCGGTGTGGATTATGGTGTCTATCTTTCCGCATTTACGGAAGAGTGAATCAATGTCATCAATATCATATAAATTAATATCATTAACAATTGATTCAATTCTTGACAATGATGAGGCTGCTCTTTTCAGAGCAAAAACCTCATAATCATGTGCTAACAAAGCCTTCGCCAAATGACTGCCTAGAAATCCTGTTATGCCTGTAATGAGTACTCTTTTTCGCATCAATAATTCAGAGCTAAGTTATGTTGAGTTCCGGCATTATTACTCCGACTTGAATTATCTGTTCTTCGGGGTCAGGGTCATCTAGTATCATCAGTGATTAGTCCTATAAAATACGAGTATTTATGGATGGATAAGAGCTTGTGACCTAGAACAAATATTGGTTTCCAATATTCCGCTACATTTCGGTGAGATTGAGTCCATCAATATTGGCCTTCTCTCCTAGAAATTGATTCCAAAGAATGTTTCGATCTTTCCCGCCACATAGTCAAGTTGTATCTCAGCAAGGTCTGGGTAAATCCCAACCCAAAAAGTGTTGTTCATAACCCTATCTGTATTGGTTAGATTTCCGCTTACGCGGTACCGCTTTCCGATCATATATGGTTGGTGAGTAAGATTGCCGGCAAATAGAAGGCGTGTTCCCACCTTACTCTGATCAAGATATTGCAGAAGATCGACACGGTTTACAGTGGTTTGATCGCGCAGGGTAATTGGGAATCCAAACCATGACGGATCGCTGTTATCAGTAGCTTCAGGTAAGATCAGGTGCTCTTCACAGCTTTTCAAACGTTTCTTTAGAAAGTCAAAATTACGTCTTCTCGTTTCGATAAATCCAACAAGTCGATCCATCTGCGCCAAGGCACAGGCCGCCTGCATATCTGAGATTTTTAGATTGTAGCCTAGGTGTGAGTAAGTGTATTTATGGTCATATCCAAATGGCAACGTGCCAAGTTGCCAGCCAAAGCGTTTGCCACAGGTATTGTCTTTACCTGGCTGGCAGTAGCAATCACGCCCCCAATCCCGGAATGACTCGATGATGCGTTTGAGGTCGCTATTGCTCGTGAAGACTGCCCCCCCCTCACCCATGGTGATATGGTGAGCTGGGTAAAAGCTTAAAGTTCCAATATCTCCAAAGCTGCCAACAAGCTTTCCATCGTAAGTAGACCCCAGTGCATCGCAGCAGTCTTCCACCAACCAGAGGTTATATTTTTTTGCGATGTGAACGATCTTGGCGAGGTCGTATGGATTGCCCAGTGTATGGGCCAGCATAATTGCTTTTGTTTTACCCGATATAGCTGCCTCGATCAATTCCGGATCAATGTTATAAGTGGGAATGTGCACGTCCACAAACACCGGAACTGCTCCGTATTGCAGGATGGGATTAACTGTGGTCGGAAAGCCGGCGGCAACGCTGATGACTTCATCACCCGGCTTGATAGCGCGCTCACCGAGTTGTGGCGAAGTTAATGCCGAAAAAGCCAGCAGATTGGCGGATGAGCCTGAATTGGTAGTGAGTACGTGCTTTGCACCTAGAAAGCCTCCCAAGCGCTGCTCGAAGGCCTCATTAAAACGTCCGGCGGTGAGCCATCCATCTAGGGATGCCTCGACCATGTTTTTTAGCTCGTCGGCACCAATGATCTTACCTGAAGGGGGTATTACATCAGTGCCTGCCGTGAAAGATTTCTCTGCATATTGTAGGGCGCTATATTGCTCGACCAACCCTAAAATTTGTTTTTTCAGTTCTACCTTATCCAATTCATACTCCTGACCTGTATTTTTGGGTGCTATCGGTATATGTGCGGATCTGATGCAGCGTTAAATCATGCATGTTCTTCCCATGCTGGTATGCTCGGTGCCAGTCAACAATCGCACTCAGAGCGTCTTCTAGATGCCATCTTGGATACCAGTCCAGGCGTGCCTTAGCCTTGGAACAATCCAGCTTTAGATGATGCGCCTCGTGTGGATGACTCTTCTCATCTAGTACCCAACTTGCACCTTCTCCCCACATGTCAATCAGTCGCTCGGTGATCCACAATACCGGTTTGGCATCTTCATCGCTCGGGCCAAAGTTCCATCCTTCCGCGTAA
>CAIRGS010000217.1 GCA_903878125.1 uncultured Nitrosomonadales bacterium
ATATGTAAGCGATAATTTTTTTCGAGTAACGCCGTATTGTGACGAAAATTGGATTTTTAGAGGTGTCCTTTAAAGAGGGGGGCGAGTTTGTGCCAAGCAATATTCAAAGATATGTTTTTTTTAGTCGCCGATTTGGTACTTGGTTAGCGAGTAGGCGGGGTTGCTGTGGCTAGCCTCTTGATAAAACAGGATCAGCAGATTCTACGCAATATTCAACTCTCCAAAACCGATTGCACGATTGGCAGCGCTTCCGAATGTGAAATTCAATTGTCACACCCTGACGTCAGCCTTAGACAAGCCAGCATTATCTGGGTCGACGGCTATTATTATCTGGAAGATTTGGAAAGCAGTAATGGTGTCTTGCTGAATGGGGAGAAAGTTCAACATGCCCAACTACAAGGTGGCGATAAGATTACTGTTCACTGTTTTCAACTGAAGTTTGTTGCCGATGAAGAAATCATTGTTGGGTCTGCGGCGGCAATAGTTGAGGTTCAATCGGTAAATAAGGAATACCAACTAGGAAAACAAACCGTTACTGCATTGCTTAACATCTCGCTCAATATCCATAAAGGCGAATTCATGGCACTGGCCGGGCCGTCAGGAAGTGGCAAATCGACCCTGCTCAATCTGATTGGCTGTATTGATACTCCGACCTCGGGAAGCATTCTGATCGAAGGGCAGAATATAAGCGGCAAAACGCCTGATGAACTGGCTGATCTTCGATTAAATACACTTGGATTTGTCTTTCAGACATTTAATTTGCTGCCGGTTTTATCAGCTTGGGAAAATATTGAATATCCCTTATTGCAGCAAAATAATGTAGATAAAAAAACTCGGCAGGAACGCGTACAGCATTATCTGAATATGGTCGGCCTGAAGCCCTATGCACTCCACCGCCCTAATGAGTTGAGCGGCGGCCAGCGCCAGCGGGTGGCGATCGCGCGCGCCCTCGCCACCCGTCCAAGCATAATTCTTGCAGATGAGCCGACCGCCAACCTGGATCACAAAACCGGAGAAGGCATTCTCAGGTTGATGAAAGAGCTCAACCACGAAGAAGGCACGACCTTTATTTTCTCCACTCACGATGCACGGGTCATGGAGATGGCCAATCGGGTGATTGAGCTGGCCGATGGTCAAATGGTGAAATAGAAGTACACGATGAGAGAAAATTTTTGTCCAAAAATTAGGCGGCTGGTGAATCTGCCAAGGGTTTTTGGAGCTTTGCTGCTGGGCCTGTTGTTAAACGCCGCCCAGGCAGGCGCAGCAGACGAGAAAAAAGATAGCTTGAATGCACAATCAATCGACGACCTTTTTAACGACCCTGCTATTGGTTCCAAAAAAATCGTTTTGGCGAACGCACCAACTTTCCTCGCTTCGTTTCTTGCGCAAGAGAAGGAGAAATATCAGTTACCTTCTAACCTGCAACTGACCGGCTTTTATCAAAATAATCTGGCTTATACCTACGCCGACAATAAGCATTTTTCCAGATTCAACAACATCCTTGACGTTGCGACTCAGGGCCGCACGGAAGGCGGGATGGCGTGGAAATTGGGCGGTCGTATCAATTACGACCCGATCTATGACCTCACCGATTTCTACCCTCAAGCGGTTCGTAGAGACCAGCGTTTCGAAGCCATGATTCGTGAAGCCTACACTGATTTCTCCGCTGGAAACTGGGACTTTCGTTTAGGAAGACAACATATTATTTGGGGCGAAATGGTCGGCCTGTTTTTTGCCGATGTGGTGTCGGCCAAGGATTTACGCCAGTTCGTCCTACAGGATTTCGATATCATCCGCATTCCGCAGTGGGCGGCACGAGCTGAGTATTTTAAGGGGGATTTTCATGTTGAAGGGGTGTGGATACCCTACATGAGCTACGATAACATCGGCAAACCTGGAGCCGAGTATTACCCATTTAATCCGCCCCCCATCCCCGGTGTGCAGACGATCATTGCTTCAGAAAAACAGCGCACCGGCCTGAACGATATGGCTTATGGCACGCGCTTGTCCTATCTTAAGAACGGCTGGGATATCTCCGGTTTCTATTACACCACCAATGATCCTGCGGCGGCCTTTTCGCGCCAGATTGCCCTGCTGCCTACCCCTATCATCACCTATCAGCCCATTCACGAGCGCATCCACCAAATAGGTGCCACATTGAGTAAGGATCTTGGGCCGATGGTACTGAAAACTGAGGCGGTCTACACCAAGGACAAACCATTCAATACGACGAGCGCAGCCGATGCAGATGGCCTGGTCAAGCAAAATATCTTTGATTACATCGTCGGCCTGGAATGGAGTTTCCCCCAGGAAACACGTTTCAACATGCAAGTATTTCAGCGCTTGTTCCCGAATCATGACGCAGGAATCCTGCCAAGCAAAACCGAAAGCGGAATATCATTCTTGCTTAGTAGCCAAGCGTTGCACCCTAAACTCGAACCTAAAATGCTGTTGGTCAAGAGCTTGAACCGCAACGACTGGTTCGCCCAATTTAAACTCACCTACAAGCTGGACGGTAATTGGCGGCTGGCAACAGGAGCTGACATCTTCACAGGCCTTAATACCGGCTTGTTCGGTCAATTCAACAACAAAGACCGGGTTTATACCGAAGCGCGTTACAGCTTTTGACTAATCGCGGGATGCGTCTGATCAAAGCTGCAATAGCTTTTGTGTAGGCAGACGTAGGGATCGGCTTGCGGCTAAGCGCCCGTTGCCGATTCGTCCGAGAAAGACGGCCCGTTCCACTGCATCATTGTGCAAAAGCGCTGAAAGTCGAGCACCAAAGTGGGTCGCTGTTTCCATGGCACCAGTTAGGCGGCTGAATACCCTGTAATCACGCGCATAGCGGCTAAAAATCACTGGAGTCATCTCCGGTTGTAGTTGCAGACCAAGACTTGTAGCTGTCAGCCAAAACCGCTGAACTGCCCGCCCCGTAGCAACATAGTGGTCTATCGTCATGGGTACTTCGTCGGCCACAATAGCAAAATGGGCAGCACAGAATAGGCCAGGCAACAGATCCATTTCAATCCGCGGCACTATGTGCCCTGCTAAATAAGTGTTAAAAAAATTGACTCGTTGCCAGCTGGTCATAACCCAGCGCATCAGCTTAAGGGTCATGGCATCCAGCCCCAATGCCTGATCAGGTACCCTGTCTTCACTAAAACGCGCTTTCCATTCAATGATGTTGCGATGGACTGAATATGCCTCGGGTAGGGTGAGTCGTAGCTTGGCATTGTCAAACATCAGATTAGCCAACTGCCAACGTTGCATCCACCCTTCAAACCAGCGCACGGTGTAATGGTTTCCTACTGCGCTTTGCAGTGCTTTTTTTTGTGGCTCGGTGAGAGCGATGGTGTACATAGATCTGCGCTGAACTGAACGTTGTTTTATGAATGGCAACAAGGAATCCGGCGACAATTGGCTGTCCGGGATTAAACTCACCAAATAGTCAGGATGAGTATCTGGTGAGCCGGGATTGCGCCTGAATTCTGCTCTCAGGCCATGTGCACTGGCGGCTATGGCGAGAGTTTCCAGTAGCGCACCCAAGGAAATCTGACTGGGATGTCCATCCAGGTCATAGATACAATGGTCGCGGGTATCGAACGCATGGACGATCAGATGGTACTCGTCGAGGATTTCAAAGCGCCAGGGTTGGGTGTTATCACCGGAAGGTGCCCAACGGGCGAGTTCGAGAATATCCGCGATGGGCTGAGGTGTGGGCTGCATTTTATAATCCCAGTTTGTGTTTGGCGAAAGCGATAGCGAGACGTTGCAAAGGGTTGCGGTTGCCGCCAGGACGCCAAGTCAGCTCCAATTTGTTTCGGTAGGCATCAAAGTGGTAGCCTTTTGGCGCCGTACGAACGGGGCCACGGCCCAAAAGGATTTTCAGCGCTTCAGTCGCTGCGACACCGGCACAAAGCTGGCAGGCCATGATAGTGGAAGGGCCTTTGCGATTTGCCAGATCGACCGTTGATGGATCAGCCAAGTAACCCATTTGCAGGCGGGCGGGCGCAAGCCCCATAAGAAAACGAAGCGGTTTTTCCGCCTCGAGGCCATCGTCCAGACGGAAATAATCATGGAAGCTCATGCCGCCAGGCAGAAAATTGAGTACCGCAGTACCCATCCCCAACGGGGCTGCTGTAATGGCTGGTATACCTTTTTCCGCACACTTCGCAAACACTTGCTGGCGAGCTTGGAAAGCAAAGAAATCCAGCCCGTCGACGTAGAGATCGACTCCTTCCAGAAACGCATCGAGATTGTTTTCCGTCACACCTTTGTCAAAGCCGGTTACGTCAAGTTCGGGATTGATGTCACGCGCTTGCTGAGTCATGACCTCAAGTTTGCCTTGGCCCAATGTGCTGATGGCCGCTCCAGTCTGGCGATTGAAGTTGACGAGGTCGAAGGTATCAAAATCGGCCAGATGGAATTTGCCTATGCCCAACCGACAAAGTGTTAATAAATGAACCCCGCCGACCCCTCCCATGCCGGCTATCGCAACCCGTTTATGGCGTAGCTGATGTTGTTCCTGTTGTGTTAACCAACCGATATTACGAGAAAATGCCTGCTCGTAATCAAATATGCTCATAACGACGTGATGGGGCCGAATCCATCTCTTACTAAACGTTGAGTGATACCAAGTTCATCCGTGGGGGAAAAGAAATAAGGGTAAATCGACTTAGTATTTTTTGCATCCGGCCCGAGACCGCCGTATCTTTCAATCTGCTCGAACATATGGGACATCTTTAACGTCAATAGTAC
>CAIRGS010000218.1 GCA_903878125.1 uncultured Nitrosomonadales bacterium
CGGCTTTTGGCGTACCGGGTGTCCTAGCCGACCCCAAGTTGGACATCTACGATGGCAAAGGTGCAATTATTGCGGCAAATGATGATTGGAGTTCCTCATTATCTCCTACATTTACTCAGTTGGCTGCGTTTCCGCTTGTGACTGGAAGTAAAGACGCAGCTTTGGTTGTCACACTCAATGCGGGTGTATCTTACACTGTTCAGGTTTCGGGCATTAATGGAGTAACGGGAGAAGCACTCGTAGAGGTTTACGAAGTTCCCTGAGGGTTTAATTTCGGCCATACCGATTCAAATCTTAACAGTAATCACATTTTTCTGTTTTTTACACATAACCGCTTCGTTTGGATTTAATTTAAGTTTAACTACTGCACCTTGCCAATCCATTGAGTGTATTTCAAGAAAAGCACCAAAGTCTTCAAAAACAAAATTATCGCGCACAGGAGCACTTGTAATGTCGCTGGTAGAAAGTCCTAAAGAACAATGTAAGCGCATCTTTTTGCCATTGGGATCTAGTGCGATGGTGAGCATGGAGTTGGGTAGGGGTGGAGTTTGGTGGTGATGCTTTTTCTCTCAAGGCCCTTGTGAAACGGTGTTCAGGCGAAATTTTGTTAGCGGCGGGGCCAATGCACCACAGGCTGAAAATTTTCGCTGACACGCCCAGAATTCAAAGGCAGGTTGAATTTCTTGCCTCGGAAGTGCCCAGTGAATTGCTGTGACACAGCCTCGACCATCCGCAAACTTTTGTGACCCGTGGCCACTGTGGATGGGAAGTGCTGCCTTGAAGATTCGAAAGGTTTTATTTCTTTCGCTGTTGGATCTCGCCTTTGCCGGGTTTGCAGCGATAGGATGTGCGTGGACTGCACCGGTGAACACCACCAACACGCTCGACAAATTTATGTGTTTATGAAACATGCACTGACTGTTTTGATCGCCGTGATAATGACTCAGCTTACGCTGGCGCAGACCACCACTGCTGACGGCTTTGTCTACACTTCGAACGGCACTGCTATCACCATCACCGGATATATAGGTGCAGGCGGCGCAATAATAATTCCGGTGTCTATAGATGGTGTTCCTGTGGATGCTATAGGCGACTCTGCTTTCTATAATAAAAGCAGCGTAACTAGTGTGGCAATACCAAGTGGAATCAAAAAAATCGGATCGGCGGCGTTTTATAACTGCATAGGAATTGAAAGTGTAAGCATTTCGGAGACCGTTACAGCCATAGGAAGCCAAGCATTTCAGTTGTGCACAGCACTAACTGCGTTTACCGTGGAGGCGAGCAACCTCTTTTACTCCGCTGGAACTTATAGGGAGGCGCTTTTCAATAAACAAAAGACAACTCTCATTTATTATGCGATTGGCTTGAGCGGCCATTATGTGATCCCAAATGGGGTAGCTGTGATTGGATATGGATCGTTTTATGGGGCAACAATGCTGTCAGGTGTAAGCATCCCGAGCAGTGTTACGACGATAGAGAGCCAAGCCTTTAGTGGAGGTTGCGGTATCATATCTTTCATGGTAGATGAGGGTAATCCCAACTATTCGAATAGCAGTGACCGAAAAGCGCTGCTGAACAAGAACCAAACTGTACTTATTCAGTTCGCGGCTGGCTCGGTTGGAGACTACAGTATCCCGAGTGGAATTACTGGAATCGGGAACTTTGCTTTTTATGGCAGCCGTCTGCTCCAGCGCATTTCGATACCCGATGGCGTCAATCAGATAGGCGTTCAGGCATTTTTTGGCTGTTCAACATTATCGGAGCTTTTCATTCCAAACACTGTTACCCAAATAGGGGACCAAGCTTTTTCGGTTTGTTCTAACCTAACCAGTCTTAAGCTCCCGGATACCATAAGCAAGATTGGTTTCGGCTTATTTGCATATTGTTCTAGCTTAATAAATATTATTATCCCAAGCCGCGTAACTAACATCGAAAGCCAAGTGTTTTCAGGGTGCGGAAAACTATCAAGCGTTGTATTTCTGGGTAGCGCACCGGCATTTACTAGCGTTACGTTCATAGGGTCACCAGTTCGAGTGGTCAATTACTTGCCAAGTGCGACTGGGTGGACCTCTACGTTTGCTGGACTGCCCACTCAGGCGGTCGCATCATCCGGCACGACCGCAGATGGTTTCGCGTATAGCCTTTTAGGAGCAGGGTACTCAATCACCGGTTACACTGGTACAGCCACGACGTTGACAATACCAGCAACGATTAATGGACTAACAGTGACGGCAATTGCCGACTCGGCGTTTAGCGGTAAGACGACGATAACAGGAATCGTGATTCCGGATAGTGTAATGATCATTGGTCAAAGTTGTTTTTCGGGCTGTGCTAATCTTGCTGGTATCTCCTTAGGGGCTGGAGTAACAGATATTGCTTACACTGCATTTATTTTTCTAGGTAAGTTGACGAATATTTCAGTGGCCAGTAGTAACGCAGCCTTCTCAAGTTCTACAGACGGCAGAGTTCTGTTTAATAAGAGTAAGACCAGAATAGTGAAATACGCATCCGGCGTTGCTGGTGGTTACTTAATCCCGATTGGGGTCACTGAACTTGGGCCTTATAGCTTTTTTCACGCATCTGGATTGACCGACATTGTAATACCGAACGGCGTCACGTGGATTAATGATCATGTCTTCACAGGATGTACTGGCATTGCAAGTCTCACGATTCCCGCTAGCGTTAACCGTATAAGTTGTTGCCAGTCATTTTCGTCCGTAACATTGAATAAGATTTTGTTTCTGGGCAATAAACCCACGACGGGAGGTAGTAGCTCGGATTTTACTGGGAGCGGAATTGCAGCAATACATTATGCGGAAAACGCAACTGGCTGGGGGGCGACTTTCGCTGGGTACCCTACTGTTGCAGTAAAACCTACCTCTATCACCGCACCTCCCGCGAGCGTTTCTATCGTTTCTAGCGACCGCGCCGAACTGAGGATAACCGCGACAGGTGCTGCCCCGTTGACCTACCAATGGTACCAAGGTGCGAGCGGTACTACAACAGCCCCAATCTCTGGCGCAACGTCAACCACGTTTCTAACTCCCGCGCTTACAGCAACGACCAGTTACTGGGTTCGCGTCACGGATGCCAATGGATTTGTCACCTACAGTCCGACCGCAATGGTTGCAGTGTCGGCAACGTCGCCATTGACAGTGACGCACACCGTCGTGGGTGCAGGCTATCAAGCTGGCGGTGGTGTAATTGTGACAAACATCATCACCTATACAGGCACGGCTCCTTCCAGCATAACTTGGGATACATTGCTGCCAACGGGGTGGACGTATCTGGGCAGCGGAGGTAGCGAGGGCAGCGCCGCCAAGCCGACCTACAA
>CAIRGS010000219.1 GCA_903878125.1 uncultured Nitrosomonadales bacterium
CGTTTGACATTGACGCCGCAATTGGCAGCCAATTTGGAAACCGTATTGCTACTGATTGATCTGGGCGAAGGCAAGAATCGTATGGGCGGCTCGGCGCTGGCGCAGGTATATAAACAGGTCGGTAATGTTGGACCCGACCTAGACGATGCGGGCAAGCTAAAAATATTTTTCGACGTTGTCCAGCGCCTGAATAGTGAGGGCAAGTTGTTGGCTTACCATGATCGTTCGGACGGCGGATTGTTTACCACGCTGTGCGAAATGGCGTTTGCTACCCATGTCGGCCTGACCATAAATCTTGATGAATTGCAGGGAGATGCCCTAAGCACATTGTTCAACGAAGAGCTGGGTGCGGTGGTGCAGATATATTGCCAAGACTTACAGTATGTACTGGGTGTGTGTCATAGCGCAGGGCTGTCGGCGGTTCGTTCGGTTGCCAAACTAAATGTAAGCTGCACGATAGATATCGTGCAGCAAGGCAAAACATTGTTCAGCGAGACCGGTGTTAACTTGAAGCGTATCTGGTCGGAAACGACTTACCGGATGCAGATGCTACGTGACAACCCGACTTGCGCCCAGCAAGAATATGATCGCATCCTGGATGCTGCCGATCCTGGCTTGCAAGTGAAACTCACTTACGATCTGAACGAAAATATTGTCGCGCCTGCGCTGCTGAAATGTCGTCCAACAATCGCCATCTTGCGTGAACAGGGTGTGAACGGCCATGTCGAGATGGCGGCGGCGTTTGACCGCGCTGGCTTCACGGCGGTGGATGTGCATATGAGCGACATCATCACTGGCCGCGTCAAGTTGGCGGATTTTAAAGGGGTGGCGGCGTGCGGCGGTTTTTCCTATGGCGATGTACTAGGGGCGGGCGAAGGCTGGGCAAAATCCATCTTGTTCAATCCACGCGCACGGGATGAATTTGAAGCCTTTTTCAAGCGCGATGATACTTTTGCTCTGGGCGTGTGTAATGGCTGCCAGATGATGAGCAATTTGCACGAAATTATTCCAGGGGCAGAACATTGGGCACATTTTGGGCGCAATTTGTCGGAGCAGTTTGAGGCACGTTTCGTGATGGTGGAAGTGCAGCCCTCGCCCTCGATCTTGTTTGATGGCATGGCAGGTAGCCGCATGCCCATCGTGGTGGCGCACGGCGAGGGATATGCCCATTTCGGTAACGACAAACGCTTGAAGGCGGCGCAGCCGTTGGTCACACTTCGTTATGTGGACAACTACGGACAGCCGACTGAAACCTACCCACTTAATCCAAACGGTTCGCCACAGGGTATTACCGGGCTGACCACAGCTGACGGACGCTTCAGCATCATGATGCCGCACCCGGAACGGCTGTTTCGGGCGGTGCAGCATTCCTGGCATCCGGCAGAATGGAGGGAAAGGGGAGCATGGTTGAAAATGTTCCAGAATGCGCGCAAGTGGGTTAACTAATGGTTCGTTCCAGCAAAACCATTACCGTTGGCGGTCAGATTGTACCGTTCGCGGTGAGCATGTCGAACCGTTAGTCTCGCGCCAATACTGGCCTTCGACAAGCGCTCATCAAAATGCGCGGAACCACACATACCAAACGCTGTCCTAGTTTTCTACCCATCACAACTCTAATGTATGAATAACATGCACGAAAAAATGGACGAAAAAAAAGATAACGCCAAGTTCCGCATAGACAAATGGCTATGGGCTGCACGTTTTTTCAAAACCCGATCTTTAGCTGTGGATGCTTTAGAGTGCGGCAAAATATTATTCAATGGCGTGCGAGTTAAGCCTGCAAAATCTGTAGCAGTAGGCGATATGCTTTCTATCCGCCTTGGGCCATATCAATTCATGGTGGAGGTATTGGCGCTGTCCAGTAAACGAGGGCCGGCTCCCCAAGCGCAGATGCTTTACAGTGAGACGGAAGAAAGCATCACGCGGAGGAAAGCGCTATCTGATGAGTTAAAAGCACAACCGATGCCCACTTTTCCTGGAGGGAGGCCAACCAAACGCGATCGAAGAGAAATTGAGAAGCTGAAGGGTGGTGTTTGGTAAATTCATGTTGAGCACTTGGTAAAGATACTGCTTGCTCAGTATCATCTGCACGTAAAGCAATTATTACCGGTTTCTGGCTATGAAGATTGATATGAACCAAAAACCTTCTTGGTGTGCCAACCCCCGTCCTCACAGCAAAAAAAAACACCGGCCGCCCAGTGTTTGATTATTAACTTAAGGGGCTTAGGCCGATTTGCGACGACGCGCCAAACCAAAACCAAACAGTCCCGCACTCATCAATAGCAAAGTAGTTGGTTCTGGGACGGTTACGAAATCACAGTTTGTGCAGGGGGGGATGACACCGTCATAGGTAACATAATGACTCAGCCTACCGATATTTAAGCTAGGTTCTACGCCGTTTCCAGTCAAAAAATTCACTTGCGCATTGGAAAATACCAGTTTGTCCAACTCCCCAATATTTTGAAAGAAATAATGATCTACTATTTCAATGGGCTTGCCTGTACTTGAATCTGTGTCTGTTCCGCCTGTGCCAAATTTCAAAAGGAAATACCCCGGCGTGGCCGGAGCTACATCGATATACCACTCCCCGGTCGCTCCAGGATTCGCAACAGCGGTAGGGGTGTCATCTTTGAGATCTTGAACCAACGTAGTGGCAGACCCTAACAGTTGGCTCACAAAATATTCCATTTTGGCAAGTTCGGTCGCATCCCCGCTGACAATCGAAGCCTCACCTAGCTTGGTATCAACGGTATAGGGAACCAAGATCTCAAAAGCGTGTACAGCCGGTATCAAGAACGCTGCACTAACCACTGCTGCGAGCATTGCTGAGAAAAATTTATTGTTATTATTCATGGGCACCCCAAAATTAAATTATTTCATCTTCGAAAGAACGGTACTTATCGCCAGCGTTGCCATGCTGGTTATAATGCAATTTATGTGCCACAAAAATATAAACACGTTAAAACAATGTGATAAAGTTTTGCCCTGATAATAAAAAGATTGAAGTGTAAAGTTATTCGACAGCACTAAGTCGTTTCTCAGTCCAATAGGATGATATGCGTCATTTACAAGTGGTAACTCTAAATTTTTAATCTGCCATCTGTAAAGGGCAATTTTTAGTCTAGGGCAAACCGTGGGGACGAAAAGTCAACAGGCGGCGTCCGTCCGTCACATATCAATCCGACCGCATGGCCTTCGATGGCCAGTGGACCGTTGACCATAATGGGTAGACAGCTTGGATTTCCGCGCCATGCTGATTTAATCAAAGAACCATTTAGCAAAACTCACAGCAGATCTGCGTAGCAATCATCAGTGTAAAATTTTTCGACAAAAAGCGCCCCGAAGGGCGCCTGAATAGTCTGCAAAAACTTGCTATCTATTTATAAACCGTTACGGTCTTGCTAGTTGCGTTATTCGCAGTATCGTATGCTTGCACAGTTGCAATATGCGCACCTTTGGCTATGTTGCGGGTATTCCAATTGTAGTTCAAAGAGTTGCCATAAGAGACGGCGACTTGCTTGCCGTCGATGTTCAGGACGATTTTAGCGACACTCTGGTGGTCGGTAGCCGTAACTGTAACAGCCTGCTTATTGGAGACTGTCATGTTATCCACCAAGTTGAAGCTGCTGATTACGGGCGCAACGGTGTCACTGCCTATGGTTACCGACACGGTGGGTGAAACGCCCGCGTTGCCTGCCGCGTCATAGGCATAAGCGACTAGGGTGTAAGCACCGTTCGAGAGTAATGAAGTATTCCAGGCAAAAGCAAAGGGCGCAATGTCGTCAGTAGCAAACTTTTGGCCGTTAACATACAGCTCGACACGGGTTACTCCAATATTATCGGAATATTTTACATCGACCGGAACACTACCGGACACCGTGCTGCCTACCGGTGAGGTGATGAGAATATCTGGTGCCTGGGTGTCCAGGCTGATTGCTGATTTAATGATTGATTGAGCAGCTGCCACGGCTTTGGCTGCGTCAACCCGGCCCGCGCCATAATAAATATCGTAGCCAGCATCACCCAAATCAAGTGCGGTAGATTTGAGTACCTGGTCAATATCAGTGGGGCTCAGGTTGTTGATGACCGAAATTATCAGGGCGGCTGTCGCTGCCACTATGGGACTAGAGATGGAGGTGCCCGAAGCATTTCCATAGCCGCCGCCGCGAAGAGTGGTGTAGATGCTGACACCAGGTGCAGAGATATCCACGTAAGAACCATAGCTGGACCAGCTTGCGCGCTGGTCATTGCTGTCGGTGGCCGCAACGACCATTACGGAATCGCTTGCAGCATAACTCAACAACCCGCTGGTATTGCTGGCAGATACCACAACCACGCCGCCCTTGCTGCGCATGTAGTCCGCCGCAGACAGAATGGTGGAGCTGGCCAATATTCCGCTATAGCTTATGTTCGCGACCTTTGCGCCATGATCGGCTGCCCAATTGATGCCTTCCGCCACGGTGCTGTAGTACGCCACGCTTCCATCAGGGGAGGCTATCCGTACCGGCATGATTTTGGCTCCCCAAGCTACGCCCGAGCTGCCATTGCTATTGTTGGCCGCCATCGCAGCCGTGCCGGCAACCATGGTGCCATGGCCATGCACGTCGTTGGTGTCGGCATTGTTGTCATATATGTTCCAGCCGGGAACCATGTTGGAAGCAAGATCGGGATGCGTACTATCCACGCCTGTATCCAGAATTGCTATGGTCACGCCGCTGCCGTTGGCACTGTCCCAAGCGGTGGGAGCCTGTATTTTCGGCAGAGCCCAACTATTACCGTAATAGGGATCGGACACTACTGCATCAGGCGTGACTGCCATATCCAACTCGACATATTTCAATCTAGAGTCATTTTTCAGTTCACGCATAATCTCCACTTCATCGGCACCTTCCGGCAAATCGACTATATGGGTATTGATGTTTTTGAGGTGGATTCTGGATTTGCCGTTGTGGGGCTTCAATGCATTCTCAAATTCACCTGCAGCCAAACCAGCGCGTGGCGCAATCAGTAAAAGGCCTTTTGCCCAACCAGCAAAGGTTTGTTTGCCGATAGGCTCGGCATTTTGTGCAACTACCAGCCCCTCTCCCTGGGCCGAAGCAGATGGCGCAGCATGGCTCAAGCCGGCACATCCTGCCAAAATGGCAGCCAAGAGAAGCGAACGAGCGAAACTGGGCGTGGCACCCAAATGATCGCAACGATTATTGTCAGACAATAGAACTGGGAATTGATGTTGGTGTGTCATGTCAGACTCCTTAGTTATATTAATTGTTTGCTGATAAGGCAAATGAACAACTAAGGATTTGAAGCCTGAGTATTCTGGTAACCCCGCTGTCTTTTCCAAGACCGGAAGCTTTGCGTCCCCACCTCGCGATGGGTTTGCCTTTTTCAGCTATTTTATAGATCGACTATCTTTTGGTAAACTTTAAAGTATCAATAAAAAAATTCCCATAAAGTTTTCGGGGTGGTGTTTATCTAAGGCTACGCTGAACAAGTCCCTCCGTTCGGGCTGAGCCTGTCGAAGCCAATAGCAACTTATTGATTCACAAGGAGTACGTTTCGACAAGCTCAACGCGAACGGACTTGTTCAGCATTGCCC